>NZ_CP059576.1:0-290000 GCF_014109825.1 Legionella sp. PC997 | reverse complement strand
ACGCATGCAAGAAGCGCAACAACAATTAAGTCAATTAGTTGTTACAGGAGAAGCTGGTGGTGGCATGGTAGTTATTAAAATGAATGGCCGACATGATGCCACTGAAGTTAAAATCAAACCTACTATGATGGAAGAAGATGTAGAAATGTTGGAAGACTTAGTTGCTGCAGCAATCAATGATGCGGTACGAAAAATTGAAAAAGCATCTAAGGAAAAAATTAGTCAATTAACCGCAGGCCTAAATATTCCCACTGATTTAATGGGCGGCGACAAGGGTGATAAGGAATAATCCTAACGATGGATATGTTAAACCGTTTGGTAGAAGCGCTCCGCTGTCTACCAGGCGTAGGTCCAAAATCAGCACAACGCATGGTGTTTCACTTGCTTCAGCATCAAAGACAAAGAGGATTAAACCTTGCATCATGTCTTGAGCAAGCGATGAATAACATTCACCATTGCGAACGTTGTGCTAACTATACAGAACAAAAAATTTGTACCCTTTGCCAAAATCCAAATAGGGACTCTTCCTTGCTTTGTGTGGTGGAAAGTCCGGCTGATGTATCTGCTATAGAACAAAGCAATTCTTTTCAAGGTAAATATTTTGTCCTCATGGGAAAAATATCTCCTCTTGATGGTTTAGGCCCTGAAGACATAGGGTTACCTCGTCTCAAAAATCTCATTATTCAAGAAGAAATTAAAGAAGTGATCTTGGCGTTAAGTCCTAGCGTAGAAGGACAAACCACCATTCATTTTATCCACCAGCTTTTGCGTGATTTATCAATAAACATTACCCAATTAGCGCATGGGATTCCCTCAGGAGGAGAATTAGAGTTTTTGGATGGAAATACTATAGGAAACGCCCTTCGCAATAGAGCAATAATTCATGTTTAAAACAATGTACCGCTATAAATACATTTTCATATTAATGCTTCTCATTTCCGGACTGGCTAATGCCTCTTTCTATAAAAGTTTATGGCCCAAATGGGAGGTAAATAGCCCCCTTTCAAAAGAGGTTATTTCACATCAACTTTGGCAAAATTTTCTTAATCGCCGTATTGTAACCAACGAAGAAAACATCAACCTAGTTGACTATGCCCATATGACCCAAATAGATTTAAACTTGCTCAAAGACTATTTAAAAAGCATGGCAGAAATCGATATTAATAAATACAACCGTGATGAGCAATTGGCATATTGGATTAATTTATACAACGCCTTGACGGTGCAGGTTATCGCGAATTATTACCCCGTAACTACAATTCAAGAAATCAATATCTCGCCTGGATTATTCAGCATAGGTCCCTGGGGTGCAAACCTTATTACTATTAAAGACACCTCTTTAACTTTAGATGATATTAATAATCGTATTATTAGGGCAATTTGGAACGATCCTCGCACCCATTATGCTCTAAGCAATGGCACAATTGGGGCCCCCAATTTAAATAGAAAAGTTTACCAGGGTAAACTCATTGAAGAACAATTAAACCAAGCTGCTTCAAATTACATCAATTCCCTTAGAGGGGTAAGTGTCATCGAGGGAAAACTGATCATCTCTAAATTATATGATTGGTTTGAGGAGGATTTTGGTGGGACTAAGCAGGATATCATCTTTCATCTATTGCAATTTGCAAAAGAACCGTTGCAAAGTCAACTTAAGCACATAAATACCATTGATAGTTATATCTATAATTGGCATATAAATAGTCCTTCTCCTGATCATGAATAAAAGCATAATATACCCCTTTTGAAAACTCCTAAACTGAATAAAACAATAGTATACTCATCCTATTTATCATAAGGATCCAGAATAATGAATCGAGGTGGTTTTTCATGGAAAAGACTTATTGGAATCTCTGCTCTTAAAGCTAAAATTTCGCGAAAAATCGGCATTCCATTAACGCAATCTGGTAGAGAACGAAAACTCGGTGCATTCATCATTCAATATTTACGTTCATTCCTCTTGGAAAAGAAAAAAAAACGCTAATTTACTTCACAATCTTCGATAGACTGGAATAATTGCTCAATGGCATTGTCAGGGATTGTGTTCATGCGTTTATAAAGTGTAATTACTCTAAATACTGCATCTCGATTGCGATAATCTAGTTTTAGGTTTGAATTCGTTAAATCATACATATATGATTCAGTGAGAAAATGCCTATTCCCTAATTCGATACGCAACGCATCCATAACACAGAGCAAGGCATCAAAAACCGTCTGGATTGCTATTTTTTCGTCATTATTAAGTAAAGGTAACCAATCAAAAGTGCCACCCCGAGTGATATTAAAGAAAGTATAAAGTAATTGCTGTGTATCGTTATTGGCAAAGTAGCCATATAAATCTAAGCATTCCGTGGTCGTAAGTTGATTATACAATGCCATCATTTTTTCTTGAAAAAGAAGTATATTATTCTTTTGCCCCACTGCACCTGACAATAAATTTTGTTGTAAAATCATTACTGCATCAACTAAACGATTTGGGTTAAAGCAGAATTTATAAGCGCGCTTTAGATCAGATACGTAATTAACATTATCTCGTTTGGCGTTGATTGGATTTGAACTAAGCTTTAATCTCTTAACAGCTGATTGGATCATTTGTATGATCACATCACTTGTCTCAATTCGAACACCTTGAGGTAACTCTTCATCACGCAAAAAATAGTCGACACCAAGTCCAAAACCTTTCTGTAAAGCAATCTCATACAGTTTTTGTTGCATTGAATCGATATAATAATGCAGTATTCCTAGCCGCATTTGAATCGAAACTAATTTTTCAGGGTGCATTACCTCCGCAAATAATTTATCCGGATGTACCTTATAGAAAAAAATTTCATTTACTAAATCAGCACATTTAGGATTAGCAAAAAAATCCAATGCGAGGTGTTGTTGTTCAACATTCCAGTCATAAAATACCGCTCCCCATCCACACTGTTCAATGTCACTTTTATTCAAAAAATCAACAAATCCTTCCAACCATAAACTTAATTCTCGCTCAGAAAATATTCGTTGTAATTGCATTGAATAAAGAGAAACCTGATTAGTCAATTCCGTAGATGGCACACATTGATATAAAGAGATGATTTGCTGTAAATGTTCTATTTGTTCTTCAATATCCAGTGGTGAGGCCAATTTTTGCTCTAACAGAGCAATCTGATTAAAACGTTGGGACCAAGATAATTCATGACCTAATTTTTGAGGGATATGAGCTACATTTTGATCCAATAATTGCAAATAATCTAAATATTTATTTGCTATAGAGTGACATAAAAACCTCACTTCAGGATGCGTCTCTGGATTGGAAGTAGTTTCTATATTTCTCTGAAGCTCATTGTTCAGCATTTTCAGTTCATGTTTGACTAAGGTCTTTGCTCGATCATTGTCTGTTACAAACCAACTTGAAAACTGAGTTTTATTCTGAATCATCCCTACTCCTAAAGCGTTGTCCTGATATAACAGTATCCCGGATAGGTAACATTCTACCTATAGGTTTATTTAAACGATTTAAAATAGCATTCGTTCCAGCGAAACACAGCAAAATCGTAGCAATAACTTATAGAATAATAACGAAAATAATTGCAAGTCGAAACTAATCTTGCCAAAATTACGACGAATGCTGCTCAAAAAAATGGGAATTATTTAATGCCACAACCCAGTTATCTTTTATTCATCGATAACGATCCTGTGAGTGAGGATCTCAAGAAATACTTTGCACAATTTAATATCAATATTGTTCAGCAAAAGCAATTAGTTACTCCCATACAAAATGTGGTAGGAAAACCTATTGCTATTCTAATCCACTGGTCGATTTTGAAAAATGACCTCCAGGCAATTCATCAATTTTATACAAATTATCCGGTGCCTTTATTGATTTTAAACGATACCCCAGATGAAGATGCCTGTATCAAAGTACTCGAAGCAGGAGCAGATGACTTTATTGTAAAACCCTTATTACCTAGAGAGCTCCATGCTCGAGTCAGTGCAATAAATCGCCGTGTTTTACGGGCAAAACAACTCTCTGAGCAGGAAAAAGAAGTTCTAGTATTCTCCAACTGGCGCCTTTACCCAGCGTCCAGGCAAGTATTTCGTGAGCAGTCCCATGAAGAATTATTATTAAGTGCCGGCGAATATGATTTGCTCCTTACTTTTGTACTGCAACCTCAACGCATCTTGGATAGAGAGTTTTTGTTACAAATCACTAAAAATAGTGATCTGAATCCCTTTGATCGAAGAATTGATGTGCAAATAAGTAGACTGCGCCAGAAAATTGAAGTGGATGCAAAGAAACCGGCACTAATCAAAACCATTCGCAATGGAGGTTATATGTTTACGGCACAAGTAACCACGTTAAAAGAAAGCGATACAAAATAGATTTCTTATTTGCGCTTTTTACTTACTTTGAACATCTTGATACTTTTAATTGTATTATCGCCGACTTTTAATATTTCCATCTGATAGTTTTCTATCATTAAGCAGGATTCAGCTGGAGGAATATAGCCAAGATGTTCAACTATTAGGCCACTTAATGTTTTTGGACCTATCATCGGCAATTGCCAACCCATTAAACGGTTTAGATGTCGCAATGTTAAACTTCCATCAACAATAACCGAGCCATCACTTTGTGGGGTGATATCTCGGCTTAGAGCAGCCACATCAGTAGTAAATTCGCCTACTATTTCTTCAAGTATATCTTCCATTGTGACTAAACCCTGAATGTCGCCATATTCATCCACAACAAAAGAACTACGTCTCTTCATTTTTCTAAAATTTAAAATTTGAATATTAAGCGAGGTAGCCTCAGGAATATAATATGGCTTATCGGCCGCTTTCAGTAGGCTATCAAGATCCAGTTCATTTTCTATAGCCAGATTTAGCACATCACGTACGTGAATCATTCCAACCAAATCATCAATTGAATTACGGTATAATGGCAAGCGTGTATGTTTTGCTGTTTCTAATTGATACAAAATTTCTGACCAAGGTTCTTCGATATCGATACCCACAATATCCGATTTAGGAATCATAATGTCTTCCACAGTAGCTTGTTCCAAATCCAGAAGACTTATTACCATACTTTTATGCTCAACAGGTAATAGCCCTCCTGCTTCATGGACTACTGAGCGTAACTCTTCATTCGTTAAGGATTCCTTTTGTATTTTGTCTATTGAAATGCGAAATAAACGTAAAACTCCGTTCGACATAGAGCTGCTAATATATACCAAGGGTGCAAAGATTAATTGGAGAATTTGTAAAGGCAATGAAGTAGCAAATGCTACTTGTTGGGGATAAATAGCTGCATATGTTTTAGGTATCATTTCAGCAAATACCAAAATCACCAGCGTCAAAATGACGGTAGCGATAACAATACCCGCATCGCCATAAATGTGCTGGCCAATCAACGTTGCGATTGTGGATGCAAGAATATTAGCAAGTGTATTACCGATTAAGACAACGCTCAAAAGGCGATCAGGTCGAGAGAGTATTTGATTTACTCGCGAAGCTTGTTTATTTTCTTTCTTGACTAGATGCTTTAGCTTGTAACGATTAATCGACATCATTCCGATTTCGGTACCCGAAAAAAAAGCAGCTAACAAAATTAGAAAAAGCAAAATGATGAACAATGTAGAAAGATGGAACGTCACCGAATTTCCTCAAGCTTTTATTACACAAAATAAAGTATCATATGGTTCAAAAGAAAGCGAGATAAGGTCAATTTGAACTCAAAGCTATAATTAGAATTGTACGATGGGCTCAGGGGGTAGGCTCCGCGCCTACCTACCAAACCCGGAATTTCATCAGACAAAAATTAACTTATCTATTTTTGCTCTTTATTATAACGAGCTACGCTGGCTCTAATCTCTTCGAATGCAGCCTCTGGTCCAACCCAGCCATCCAGTTTAACCCATTTACCTTCTTCTAAATCTTTATAATGACTGAAAAAGTGTTCTAAAGAGTTTAATAAATGTTGTGGCAAATCTTCATGGGTCTCAATTGATTCATAAATTTTAGTTAATTTATTTATCGGAACAGCCAAGATTTTAGCATCTATCCCTGACTCATCAGTCATTTTTAACATACCTACTGGTCGGCAGGGAATAACCGAACCACCAACTAGAGGAACAGGAGTTACTACGAGGACATCAACAGGGTCCCCGTCCTCGGATAAAGTATGAGGAACATAACCATAATTTACAGGATAAAACATAGGGGTGGTTAAAAAGCGGTCAACGAATAATACTCCTGATTCTTTATTTACTTCATACTTTACAGGTTCACTATGCATTGGGATTTCAATGATTACATTAATTTCCTTGGGTAGATCACGACCACTACTAATTCTCATTAAACTCATTTATTCTTCTCCCCTCTTAAATACAGTTAAAACACTAGACATATCAGCCTTCATAACTCAACAAACGCCTTTCCTTAAGGACAAAGCTTTTTCCAAGAACTGCAACGCGTCGCAATCGCTTTATTAATCCCAACCCTAATACAAAATTGCAACATAAAGCGGCTATTATGCGAAAAAACACATTAAAAGGCAAAGAGAAGCTGTCGCATTATAAGCAATGCAATGTATAATACCCCTTTTTAATCAAAATGAGATTGCTTATGAATTGCTTGTTTTGCAAAATTGCACAAGGTGCGATCCCTGCATCAGTAGTTTTTGAAGACGATGAGATAATGGCATTTCACGATCTCAACCCGCAAGCTCCTAAACATCTGCTGATTATTCCGAAGCAGCATATTGCTACGCTGAATGATGCCAGCGATGAAAACCAGGCCCTGTTGGGAAAAATGATTTTAGGGGCAAAAAAAATTGCTCAAACTGAAGGAATAAGTGACGCAGGATATCGATTAGTTTTAAACATTAATCCCGATGGTGGCCAGACAGTATTTCATATTCATTTACATTTACTGGGCGGACGTCGTATGACATGGCCCCCTGGGTAGGAAAAAATAATGGAAAACCTATATAAAGAATTGCTAATCCAATTAGGCGAAGATGTAAGTCGGCAAGGGTTACTTGATACCCCTGCACGTGCTGCCAATGCCATGCGTTATTTAACTAAAGGCTACAATGAAAGCCTTGAAGATATTATTAATGGCGCGCTTTTTGATTCTGATATGAGTGAAATGGTTATAGTCAAGGATATTGAAATGTACTCCATGTGCGAACACCATTTACTTCCATTTCTTGGCAAGTGCCACGTTGGATACATTCCTAATGGAAAAGTAATAGGATTATCGAAAATTGCCCGTATTGTTGATTACTTCTCACGACGCTTACAAATTCAGGAGCGATTAACTTCAGAAATAGCAAACTGCTTAGAATCAATTACTGGGGCACGTGGTATTGCAGTGGTCATTGAAGCCAAACATTTATGCATGATGATGCGTGGCGTTGAAAAACAAAACTCGATAATGACTACTTCAGTAATGCTTGGTGATATGCGGAATAACCCAACAAGCCGAGCTGAATTTTTAACCTTAACTCAAAACAAGTAGTTCTTTTATTTTTTAGAAGTGTAGCCTGGGTGAAGCAAAGCGTAACCCGGGAAATTCTTCAAATGGATCCATTCTCCCCGGATTACACGCAAATCGTTCTTCCCCTGCAAAGGTGGAAGAACGATAATTCTTTACTCTTCTTCGCCGTCTTTATCACCACCCTGCGCTACTTCTTTATGTTCTTCTTCAGGATCAGTAGTTTCTTCAGCTGGAGCAGCCGCTGCTTGAGGTCTATCTTTCCATTCAAGCTTCACACGACCTTGCTTATCAATACCCGCAACAAAAACTTCGATATCTTGGCCTTCTTGCAGTACTGATTCGACTTTTTGGGATCGGTCATTACAGATTTGAGAAATGTGGAGTAATCCATCTTTACCAGGTAAAAGATTTATAAAGGCTCCAAAATCAACGATTTTACTTACTTTACCTTGATAGGTTTGGCCTACCTCGATTTCTGCAATTAATGCCTTAATTTGTTTTTGTGCCTCTTCCAAAGCATTCATATCTGGAGAAAATAATTGAACAACTCCTGTATCATCTATATCAATAGAAACACCTGTGCTTTCAATTAACCCTTTAATCGTTGCGCCACCTTTACCGATAATAGTGCGGATTTTGTCTTCAGCAACTTTCATAGTCGTAATTCGTGGAGCATGTTGAGATAATTCTTCTCGATGCTCTGATAATGCATTATTCATTACACCGAGGATATGTAAGCGACCCGCCAATGCTTGGTCTAAAGCTTGCTCCATGATTTCACTGGTAATCCCATGGATTTTAATATCCATTTGTAAGGCGGTGATTCCATTTTCAGTACCTGCTACCTTGAAATCCATATCGCCTAAATGGTCTTCATCACCTAATATATCGGTTAACACTGCATAACGATCGCCCTCTTTAATCAGGCCCATCGCAACTCCAGCCACAGGTGCTTTCAGGGGAACACCCGCATCCATCAGTGCAAGGCTAGTACCACATACGGTGGCCATCGAGCTTGAACCATTTGATTCAGTGATTTCCGAAACAACTCTTAAAGTATAGGGAAATTCGTTTGCCTCAGGCAATACAGCGATAATAGCACGTTTTGCTAAGCGGCCATGTCCAATTTCTCTACGTTTGGGGCTACCAACCATACCTGTTTCCCCAACTGAATAGGGAGGGAAGTTATAATGCAGCATAAATCGATCTTTTGATTCACCGGTGATGTTATCGAGGATTTGCGCATCACGCTCATTACCCAAAGTAGCAACCACAATAGCCTGGGTTTCACCGCGGGTGAACAGTACAGAACCGTGTGTTCTTTCTAAAAGTTTTGTGCGAATTGCAATGGGACGAACTGTTTTGTGGTCACGGCCATCAATTCGTGGCTCACCATCAAGAATTCGATTACGTACGGTAGCGCGCTCTATTTCAACAAACATATTGCCAATCACATCCGCTTTTAACTCATCATTCTCTGCTTGCAGAGCAGAAATTGCTTGTTCTTTTAACTCATCCAAACGTTGATATCTTTCTTGCTTATCCTTAATCAGATAGGCTGCTTCAACGTCATGTTTCACCATATCAGAAATACGTTCTTGCAAGGAAGTATCTACTTCAGGAGCGGTCCATTCCCAACGAGTTTTCCCACCCTGTGCTGCGAGCTCTTCGATTCCTTTGATCACACTTTTCATCATTTCATGACCAAACATAATGGCGCCGCGCATAATGTCTTCACTTAACTCTTTGGCTTCTGACTCCACCATCAAAATTGCATCTTTAGTTCCGGCTACCACTAAATCAAGTTTGGATTGCTCGAGTTCTTTGCGGCTTGGGTTCAATAAGTAAATACCGTCTTTATAGCCTACACGGGCAGCGCCAATGGGACCATTAAAAGGAACACCTGAAAGAGCTAATGCTGCAGAGGATGCAATCATTGCAACAATATCCGCTGAAACTTCTGGATTTAAAGAAAGAACCGTAACAATAACTTGTACTTCGTTGCAAAAACCATCAGGAAATAAAGGACGAATAGGACGATCAATCAGTCGAGAAGTTAATGTTTCATTATCTGAAGGTCTGCCTTCTCGTTTATTAAACCCACCCGGTATTTTACCTACTGCGTAAAATTTTTCTTGATAATTTACCGTCAATGGAAAAAATCCAGCTCCTTCGCCACATTCCTTTTTGCCAACTACTGTAGCTAATACTTGAGTGCCATTCATATTGGCTAATACTGCTCCATCCGCTTGTCGCGCAATTTCACCTGTTTCCAATATAAGCGTGTGGTCACCGAATGCTATTTCTTTTGTAAACTTAGCCACGTATTCTTCCTCTTAGTAATTATAACGAAAAAAAGGCGCAGAAAATTGCGCCTTTATTTAAAGTATTTTTTTGTAAAGTACATTCGTAACGAAATGTATTTGCTCAGAAATCAATAAGAATCTCTCAGTTCCAGACTTTGGATCAAAGTTTGATAACGAGCTTCATCGTTATGCTTTAAATATTTCAACAGCTTACGACGTTTATTAACAAGTTGTTGCAGTCCACGTCGAGAATGAAAATCTTTTTTGTGTTCTTTAAAGTGCTCAGTTAAATATTTAATACGGCCAGTAATAATAGAAACCTGAACTTCAGGCGAACCAGTATCTTGATCGGAACGCTTGTATTCTTTAACAATTGCTGCTTTATCTGCGCTGCTTAGCGACATTATACACTCCCGGAACTACTAAGTATTCATTTAAAGGCGAACATTCTACCAAGGCACGTCCAACGAAACAAGTACTGATAATTATTTTTGTGCAAAAAATTTCATATTTAGCTTTAATCACTTGTTTTACTACCAATGATCAAAAAGAAAGTAAGCGTTTCGCTTTAATATCACCTTGGATATTTCGTTCTCCTAACCCAATAAATTGTGCTTTCTCATCATAAAGACGAACACAATCTGCTTTTTCTCCACCTATTTTATTTGTTACTACTCTACCTTGACGAATCATAACAATTTTATCATCCGACAGGATCACTTTCTCAAAATGACTAACAGCTCTATCCATGGGAATCAAGCAAGCTGTTCGTTCGGAGCTAGACATTGCCTCTAATTCATCTAGAGAATACATAGGCATACTCTCTAAACCGGAGGTATAAACCCGATGTAGGCGCGTAACATGAGCCCCTACACCTAATGCATCACCAATGTCTTCAACCAAATTACGAATATAGGTTCCCTTGCTGCACGTTACAGTTAATGAAAATTGACTACCGTCAAATGCATTAAGTTCCAAATTACTAATCAGGATCTCGCGAGCCTCTCTCTCAATGTGAATCCCTTCTCTCGCCAAACGATAAAGAGGGGTTCCATTATGCTTTAAAGCGGAAAACATGGAAGGAATCTGCTTTATATGACCTGTATGTTCTTTTAATACAGCAAGTAAATTTAACTCTGAAACTGCAAATGCCTCAACACGAGCGATTATTTCTCCAGTTGCGTCAGCAGTATTCGTTTTAATGCCTAATAAGCCGGTAGTCTGATAGCACTTATCTGCATCAAGCAAAAATTGACATACCTTAGTGGCTTCGCCAAAGCAAAGAGGCAACATACCTGTAGCAAGCGGATCTAAACTTCCAGTATGCCCAGCTTTCTTTGCCCCTAACAATCTTTTTGCTTTTTGCAACGCCGTGTTCGAGGTCATTCCTTCAGATTTGTTTAGCAATAAAATTCCATCTAATGCTGAAGGATTAATTACTTTCATTATCATCGGAATCAGGTGGATTCACTTTATCGATGAGACGACTTAAACGTTCACCATATTCTATTGATTCATCATATATGAAATGAAGCTGGGGGACTGTACGCAAAGTAATACTTCGTGCCAAAGCGCTACGCAAATAACTTGCAGCGGCATTTAAAATAGCCGCTGCAGTTTCTTTATTATCATTCAGCACAGTAAAATATACTTTGGCATGACTCAAATCAGCAGCAACTTTTACAGCGGATATAGTGACGAACCCGGTTAAGCGGGGATCTTTTACTTCCATGGGTATTATCTGTGCTAATTTTCGCTGAATCATTTCAGCGATTCTATCTGTACGTTTAAAATTTTGAGCCATCTTTATAAATCACGCTTAATTTCAACTGTTTCATATACTTCAATTAGGTCACCTGGCTTAACATCATTGTAATTTTTGACCCCAATACCACATTCAAAGCCTTGGCGAACCTCAACCACATCATCTTTGAATCTTCGCAATGATTCCAAAGTACCCTCATAAATAACCACATTGGCACGCAGGACACGAATAGGGTTATTTCGCTTTATAACTCCTTCAATAACCATACAACCTGCAATCGCACCAATTTTGGGTGACTTAAATACATCGCGAACTTCAGCAGTACCAATAATTTCCTCTCTAAATTGCGGAGCAAGCATACCGGTTAAAGCGCCTTTAATCTGGTCTACAATGTCGTAAATGACACTATAATAGTGCAGTTGCACAGATTCATGCTCGGCCAATTTCTTAGCACTACTATCGGCTCTCACGTTAAAGCCAACCAAAATGGCATTGGATGCTATGGCTAAATGAACATCAGATTCAGTAATACCACCTACACCGCTTGAAATAACTTCAACTTTAACTTCCTCAGTAGATAATTTCACTAACGCATCTGAAATTGCTTCAAGTGAACCTTGAACATCCGCTTTAAGTACCACATTAAGTACCTTAGATTCTCCTGCCGCCATATTTTCCATAATGCCTTCGAGGGTTGATTTCTGGCGTCTGGCAAGTTTTACATCTCGGAATTTACCTTGACGGAATAAAGCAACCTCTCTTGCTTTTTTCTCATCAGGAACAACTACAGCTTCATCCCCGGCATGAGGAATAGCAGATAAGCCCAATACCTCGACCGGAATTGATGGGCCCGCAGAATCAACTAGATCCCCATTATCACCAACCAAAGCTCGTACACGGCCGTATTGAAATCCCGCAAGTAGGATATCGCCTTTATGTAGTGTTCCGCTTTGTACTAACACAGTTGCTACAGGACCTCTACCTTTGTCTAAACGTGACTCAATTACAACACCTTTAGCAGCACCGTCTGTTACAGCGGTTAATTCTAGAACTTCAGATTGCAATAAGATGGCATCAAGTAGCTCATCAATACCCATACCGGATTTGGCCGAGATATTGATAAACATAGTATCTCCACCCCAAGCTTCTGGGATTACTTCATATGTCGTTAATTCATTCATGACCCGATCAGGATCTGCATCGGGTTTATCCATCTTATTAATTGCAACAATAATTGGCACTTTCGCTGCTTTGGCATGTTGAATTGCTTCTATCGTTTGTGGCTTAACTCCATCATCTGCAGCAACGATTAACACAACAATATCAGTGACCTTTGCACCACGAGCTCTCATTGCGGTAAAAGCAGCATGACCTGGAGTATCTAAGAATGTAACATCACCTTTAGGAGTACTTACATGGTATGCACCAATATGTTGTGTAATACCACCTGCCTCGCCAATTGCAACTTTGGTTCGGCGAATATAGTCAAGTAACGAGGTCTTACCATGATCTACGTGTCCCATAATTGTAACGACAGGTGCTCTTGATTCAGTTCGACTACCTATGTTAATCGACTCGCCTAATCCCACTTCAATTGCATCTTCTTTAATAATACGTGCCTTATGGCCCATTTCTTCAACAACAATAACCGCTGTTTCTTGGTCAATAACCTGGTTAATGGTTGCCATCGCCCCCAGGGACATCATTATTTTAATTACTTCAGCGGCTTTAACAGACATTCTTTTTGCTAATTCTGCAACCGTAATTGTTTCAGGGATTAAAACCTCTTTTACTACGGGGGTGGTGGGCAAAGCAAAACCATGAGTTAAAGACTCTTCAGCCTCTTTAAGTTTATCTGATTTCTCTACACCCTTACGCTTTTTAAATTTACTACGACCGCCTCGTCTATGACCCTCTTGATCTTCTTCATCGCGATCATAAGATGTTTGATATTTAGGTTTTTTCTTAACTTTCCTGAAATCTCCGGCCTCAGGCTCAATTGGTTGCTCAACATGTTTCTTTTTAGATGGTTTTTCCAATTTTTGCTCTTCTTTTATGGAGATATCTTCCATAGCTTCTTTCGGACTTGGACTTACAACCACTTCTGTTGCTAAGTCTGTAGGAATTTCTTCATTATGCTGAGAATTTTCTTCTACCTCATGTACTTGGTTTTCTTCCACTGTAGTTTCAGCAGGTTCGGTGATTTGCTCTACTGATTCTATAGGTGTTTCAGATACCGGTGGCATCTCAGAAGCCACTTCAGCAGTATGCTCTTCAGATATCGTCTGATTTTCTTCAGATAGAGTTGGTTCTTCAGCTTCAGGCAACTCTGCTATGGGGGTACGTTTTACAAAAACTTTTTTCTTACGTACCTCAACACTTACAGTTTTGCCGCTATGAGCATCATGGCCAACGGTGACTTGCGATAAGCTTTTTCGTCTTAAAGTAATTCGCTCAGGCGAAACATTCACATCACGTAGAGAAGTTCTCTTCAAATGATTGAGTAGGATTCGCTTTTGCTCTTCATTCACAGTCTGTTGGTCATCACTAAAAGACAACCCTGCTTCCTGTAACTGGTTCAATAAGCGTTCAACCGGAATACCAACGACTTGAGCTAATTGTTTAACCGTCACATCCGCCATATTTTAATCCCCTTTCAGCAGTTATATACTTTATCTGAAAATAACTGCATATTTGCACTACATTAATTTATAATAAATCCATAGTCTTATAAAAACCATGGTTCTCTGGCCTTCATTATTAAAGCTCCGGCCTTTTCTTCAGTCATTCCTTCAATTTCTAACAACTCATCAACAGATTGCTCAGCTAAATCTTCCATAGAAGTAATTCCTTTTGATGCTAATTTGTTAGCTAACTCTTCGGACATACCTTCCATTGAGAGTAATGATTCATCAGGTGAACCAGATAGCTCTTTACCTGAAGAAAGAGCCATTGTAAGTAATTTATCGTTTGCCCTATTTCTCAGTTCCTCAACAATTTCTTCGTCAAACTCTTCGATGGCCAGTAATTCTTCTTTAGGGACATAAGCAATTTCTTCTAGAGAAGAAAAACCATGTGCTACGAGTAATGTAGCAATTTCTTCATCAATTTCTAGTGCAGAAGTAAATAATTTAACAATTTTACTTGATTCTTCCAAATTCTTATTTTCGAATTCATCTGTAGTCATAACATTCAACGTCCAGCCCGTTAATTGACTTGCCAAGCGAACGTTTTGACCATTGCGCCCGATAGCTTGGGACAATTGATCTTTTTCAACTGCTAAATCCATTGTATGGGTGTCTTCATCTACAACAATAGAAGAGATTTCTGCAGGAGCCATGGCATTAATAACTAATTGAGGAGGATTATCATCCCATAAAATAATATCTACACGTTCCCCGCCAAGCTCGCTAGAAACAGCCTGAACTCGAGCGCCGCGCATACCAACACAAGCCCCAACAGGGTCAATGCGTCCATCATTGGTTTTAACTGCAATCTTAGCTCGATTGCCTGGATCTCGTGCTGCAGCTTTCACTTCAATCACGTTCTCACCAATTTCAGGTACTTCAATACGGAAGAGTTCAATAAGCATTTCATTACGAGTACGACTGACAAATAGTTGAGGACCACGCGCTTGAGGAGTAATTTCATATAAATAAGCACGAACCCTATCATTCGGACGAAACATTTCATGCGGAAGCATTTCTG
This sequence comes from Legionella sp. PC997, assembly GCF_014109825.1. Taxonomy (NCBI): domain Bacteria; kingdom Pseudomonadati; phylum Pseudomonadota; class Gammaproteobacteria; order Legionellales; family Legionellaceae; genus Legionella; species Legionella sp. PC997. The sequence goes on along the minus strand of NZ_CP059576.1, from coordinate 274,739 downwards.
TACGCGGCAAGAATGCTTCTGCTTTCCCACCTAAGTCAATAATAATATTATCTCGGGTTACTTTTTTAACCGTTCCATAAATCAATTGACCTAACTTGCTTCGGAATTGATCAATTACGAGCTCGCGCTCTGCCTCTCTAACTTTTTGCATAATCACTTGGCGAGCAGCTTGCGCCTCAATTCTTCCAAATTCAATTGAAGGAATGGATTCTTCTATACGATCGTTAATTTTTGCAGCGGGGTTGCGTTCTTTTGCTTGTTCAACAGTTAATTGGCAATCTGGATGTTCTAGTTCATCTTCATTGACTACATCCCAATATCTATAGGTTTCATAGTCACCTGTGCGGGGATCTAATTTGATTCGTACCCCTATATCTAAACCAAAGATCTTGCGAGTTGCGGATTCCAATGCAGCCTGAATGGCAAGTATAATAACTTCCTTACTTACACCTCTTTCATTTGATAACGCCTCTGCAACCAGTAACAATTCTTTGCTCATTGTTCGCCTCTCTATACTGTCAAACTTGCTTTCACAATATTTGAAAAAAGTAATTCTTGATCTTCATTATTTATTTTAAGTACTAAAGTGTTCTCAGATACTGAGACAATAGTCCCTAATAATTTACGCTTACCCTCAATTGGCTTAAAAGTTTTTACTTGTACTTCATGGCCTATATAACGCTGATATTGCCAATTTTTAAATAATGGCCGTGGTATACCTGGTGATGATACTTCCAAGCTATAATTTCCAGAAATAGGATCTTCAACATCAAGCAATGCGCTGACTTGATGACTCACTGCTTCGCAGTCTTCAATCCCTATTCCATCAATCTTATCAATGTATATGCGCAATAAAGAATGCTTACCTTGTGAAAGATATTCACATCCCCAAAGCTCATAGCCCATGTCATTAATTGTAGGAGCTAATAAATCTTCCAATTCATCTTGTATCATAGTATTAACAAACTAAAAAGGGCACGGATGCCTAATACAAATACGGTATAGTAACCTAAGTTCGGGCAAGAGCTTAACTCTGAACGTGATTTCTATAAAACAATTAATTCCGAGCGCGATCTTTGCTTCACTGGCTACTACAAACTTTTAGTGCAGTTACAAATTATACATAATAAAAAACCCCATAAATGGGGTTCTTAATAAGTGGTAGCGGGGGCAGGATTTGAACCTACGACCTTCGGGTTATGAGCCCGACGAGCTACCAGGCTGCTCCACCCCGCGTCAACTGATGGCAAGTATACTGAGAGTCAGTACGCTTAGCAAGTACTTTCTTTGAAGAATCTAAATAAATATGTATTCTGGACTGGAAAACAGTTTATTTTCTAATCCAGAACAAAGATGAAGGTATCTTAGGAACCAAACGCATTCATACAAGCTACAATTAAGGCGCCTGGAAATATACCTAAATACAGTAACGATAGGCAATTAAGGGAAAGGACTAAAGTATTCCCCTTATTCATAACTACTGGGTCAACATGTGCCGGTGCATCAAAATACATTATTTTAACAATTCTTAAATAATAATAAGCACCAATCACCGTAAAGAATAATCCCAGTACAGCCACCCACATCATTTGAGCGTCCACTAACGCTTTAAGCACAAGCAGTTTAGTAAAGAAGCCCACAGTTGGAGGCACACCGGCAAGAGAGAACATAACGATTAGCATCATAAATGCCAACCAGGGATTTCTTTTGTTAAGCCCTTTTAGATCCTCAATGCTATCTATTTCCATCCCGCGGTTAGACATTAACACAATTAAACCAAAGCCGGCAGCTGAGGTTATTGAATAAACCAAAATATAATAGAGTGCCGCAGAATATCCTGAAGCAGTTGCCGCTAAGATTCCAAATAAAGCATATCCAATATGAGAGATAGCCGAATAAGCTAATAAACGTTTTATACTGGTCTGCACTACTGCGAACAAATTCCCAAGACCTGTGGAAAGTAAAGTCATTACCAATAGAATATGTTGCCACTGCGAACTCACATCGACTAGGCCAATTGTAAGTAATCTAAATGCCATACCTAAAGCAGCAACTTTAGGTGCAGCGCTAATGAATAGGGTAACTGAAGTTGGTGCCCCCTGATATACATCGGGAGCCCACATATGGAATGGCACAGCAGCTAATTTAAAAGCAACGCCACATAGAATGAAAACTATAGCAAATGCCAGTAAGGTACTTTGCTGTTGCCAGTTCGCAGCGATGACATTTGCCACTTCGAGTAAATCAAGTTTTCCGGTTGCTCCATAAATTAAAGAAATACCATATAAAAGCATGGCAGAAGCAATTGACCCCATTACAAAATATTTCATTGCTGCTTCAGAAGCATCACTATCTGTTCTGCGAATAGCAGTCATCGCATATAAAGGTAATGACAATAATTCTAAACCAAGGAAAATTGTGAGGAGAGAATGTGCTGAAACAAGCAGCATCATCCCTAAAGTAGAAAATAATCCTAAGATATAGTAATCCCCTGAAGGCATTTGGCGCTCATCTATGTACTCTTTGGAATAGATAAAGCTCAGCAAAACCGTAATGTACATAAAGAATTTCATTAAATTCGCTATATCATCACTAATGAACAAGCCATTGAGGGTAATCACCTTATACATACCAATATAAAGAAAACTAACAACAGCAGCTAAAACTAAACCGATACAAGAGATAAAAAAGGAAATAGATTTATATCGATGCCGTAAAAATAGATCCGCAAGCAATGCAATACATGCGGTGGCGAGCACAATCATTTCCGGAATGGCTACATGGATATTTTCAAGTAATGCTGTCATATTGGTTAACCTTGATTACAATTTTGATTGACTTGCTAACGCTAGAGTATGGCTTACTGTTTGATGAATGTACTCTAGGAATGGCTTAGGATAAACACCCATAGCGATTACCATCAAAGCAAGTAAAATATAAGCACTTAACTCATAGCCCGAAAGATCTTTTAGTTCCGCAACTTTTTCATTTGCTATAGGTCCAAAAATTACTCGTTTATACATCCAAAGATTATAACCTGCTGCGGTTATTAGTGTGGTAGCCGCCCAAAATGTCACCCAAAAACCAGCTTTTAGCGACCCAAGAATTACCATAAATTCACCAACAAAACCGGAGGTTCCTGGCAAACCGGCATTCGCCATACAGAACAGCATGAAAAATGATGCAAAAATTGGCATGGTATTCACTATCCCGCCAAAATCAGCTAAACGTCGTGTATGCATCCGATCGTAGATAAAACCCACACCGGCAAAAAGTGCGCTTGAGACAAAAGCATGCGAAATCATAACGACAATGGCACCTTCTAAAATTAAGCCAGCTGCACTTAGTCCTGATTGTTTTGCAATCGCAAAAATAGCAAAACTACCTAAAGTTACAAATCCCATGTGTGAAATTGAAGAATAGGCAATTAGTCGTTTCATATCCTTTTGAATAATTGCGACTAAAGCAATATAAACGATTGCAATTAAAGATAAGGCAATCATAACCCCAGCATAACGGCTACAAGCATCTGGAACTATGGGCAAGGAGAACCGGATAAACCCGTACGCTCCAAGCTTTAATAAAATTGCAGCTAATACAACAGAGCCACCAGCTGGAGCCTCGGTATGTGCATCAGGCAACCAGGTGTGGACTGGAAACATCGGGATCTTTATTGCAAAACCAAGGAAAAATGCAATGAAAATCAATGTTTGAGCCGTCATGCTTAATTTAATAGCATAAAAAGCTTCTATACTAAATGTGCCAGCGATGAACCCCATGTATAAAAAGCTAGCTAACATGAGAACTGAACCTAAAAAGGTATATAAGAAAAATTTAATCGCAGCATAAACACGATTATCTGATCCCCAAATACCAATAATGAGGTACATAGGAATTAGGGTCGCCTCCCAGAAAATATAAAATAAGATGGCATCTAAGGCAGAGAAAACACCAACTAATAGCCCCTGCATAATCAAAAATGCAGCTAAATATTGAGAAACTCTGTTGGTAATGCTTTCCCAAGTTGCCAAGATCACCACTAAATTAGTAAAAATGCTAAGCACAATTAGGAGTAACGACATTCCATCGATGCCTAAGCTATAGCTAATACCTAGTGAAGGCATCCATGAAAATTCCTCCAAATATTGCATTCCGAGCACTTTAGGATCAAAGCCTGCAACCAGCGGGATACACAGTAGCAAACAAAGTATTACGGTAAATAATGCCAAATAACGTGAAATATTCGGGCTACGATCGTCTCCAGAGAGAAGAACAAAAACCCCGCCTATTACTGGCAACCAAATTAGTAAATTGAGCAAATAATGCATACCTTCACCCTATATTCAGCCGAGTATCAACCAGCATAAAAATCCAAGCAATCCAAAAATCATTATCGTAGCATAATGATACAGATAACCACTTTGTATAGCGCGACCTTTAGTTGATAACCATCTAACTAGTCGACTGCTGCCATTTACAACCATCCCATCGATCAATTTTTGATCACCAACACTGTAAAATACAGTTCCTATACCCTTAGATCCTTTCACAAAAACTAGATTGTTAAACGCATCAAATCCATATTTATTGAGGAGTATTTTATAAATGAGTGAAAAACGACGTGCCAAATAACCTGGGATCGTTGGTGCCGCTATATAACAGAGCCAAGCTATCGCAATCCCCGCCAAAGTAATCCAAAAAGTAAGCGAGTATACTGAATGCACCATACTTGCAAAAGGTGAAGTCACTTCATGGGCAAGCTCTGCCAACACATTATGTTGAGGGAGAACAAATAAAGAAGAACTTAAAATTGTTGGATTATCAAAAAGCATAGGCATGTACAATATGTAGCCTAGAATAATTGATGGAATAGCAAGTAAAACCAGCGGCAGCCAAACCACCCATGGCGACTCATGAACATGGCTTAAAGTATGCTCATCCATACGAGGTTTGCCGTGGAATGTCATAAACAAAGATCTAAAGGTATACAGGGCAGTAACGCCAGCACCAAGAACCACACAGAAATAGGAATAACCACTTCCAGGAATCTGTGACAATTGTACCGCTTCGATAATTGTATCTTTGGAATAAAACCCTGCCAGAGGGGGTATCGCGCAAAGAGCTAGAGAACCAATTACATATGTTATGTAAGTAATGGGCATTTTGTTCCATAAACCACCCATTTTTCGCATATCTTGTTCATGGTGCATACCGATAATTACCGAACCAGCACCTAAGAATAAGAGGGCTTTAAAACATGCATGAGTAAGAAGGTGAAACATTCCTGCACTGTATGCTGATGCCCCCATTCCTACCATCATATATCCTAATTGAGACAGCGTTGAATAGGCGACTACTCGTTTAATGTCATTCATTGTGAGTGCTAAAATTCCTGTAAAGAGTGCACCTGTTGCTCCTATCACAAGAACTACGCTTAATGCGGTTGTAGAAAATTCGATCAGAGGTGAAATACGCGCAATCATAAATACACCAGCCGTGACCATTGTCGCAGCGTGAATCAATGCAGAGATAGGAGTCGGACCTTCCATTGATTCAGGTAGCCACACATGTAACGGTACTTGTGCAGATTTACCCATAGCACCTACGTATAAAGCTAAACATATTACCGTGACTAAAGACCAAGGATGACCTTGAAACAGTTCGATATTCTGACTTGTAAGATAGTTAACGCTCTTGAAAACAGTTTCGTAATCAATGCTACCCGTGTAGGCAAATACCAGGGCAATCCCTAATAGAAAACCAAAGTCACCCACGCGGTTGACGAGAAATGCTTTAAGACTACCCTCAATAGCTGATTCTTTTTGATACCAGAAACCAATAAGCAAATAAGAAACTAGACCTACACCTTCCCAACCAAAGAATAATTGTAAGAAATTATTGGCACTGACTAACATCAGCATCATAAAAGTAAACAATGAAATGTAGCTGAAAAAACGCTGGTATCCATCGTCATCGGCCATATATCCAATACTGTAAATATGCACCAACAAAGAGACAAAATTAACAGTCACTAGCATCACAGTACTTAAAGGATCAATCAGAAAACCAATGTTAAATTCAAATGGAAGAATTAAGCCACCAGTCGCCCAGTGATAAAGCACAGTGCTCTCAGTCGGCATGGCGCCAGAAAAGATTTGCCAAGCCACATAGAGGGATGCAATAAAGGATATTGTAACGCCTAGGATAGTGGCTGAATGTGCGCCGACTCGTCCAATTTGATTACGGAAAAAACCAGCAATTATAGAGCCAGCCAAGGGAGTTAAAACGATTATTAGACAAAGTTGTTGGATACTCACAATGTTAACCTTTTAAATGATTCATCTTATCTACGTTAATGTTACCTCTATTTCTATAAAGCAACATCACTATGGCTAATCCTATTGCTGCTTCTGCGGCAGCAACCGTTAAAATAAAGAAGACATAAACTTGACCGCTAATTTCGTTATAATAATGGGAAAATGCGACAAAATTAGTATTCACTGCAAGTAACATCAATTCGATACATACCAGCAATAAAATGATATTCCGACGATTCATCATTATGCCAATAAGACCAAAACCGAATATAATGGCCCCCAGAATTAAGTAATTATTTACTGGTATCATCTAGAAATCCCCAACATTATTTTTCTGTTTTCATATTAATTAATTCCACCCGATCGCTTCTACGTGTCAGGATCTGCTGTTTCACATCCTGCCGTTTCGATTTTCTGGGACCTCTATGGACTAGGGTAATTGCTGAAATAATGGCGATTAATAACAGCACAGCTGCAATTTCAAAAGCCAGTAAATAATCTGTATATAGAACCATGCCCAAGGCTTCCGTATTTGACCGGGGAGCTTCAAGTTTGTTTTGTGTTGCATTCATTAACTGGGTACTAATCATAGGATTGCTTTGCGTCTCAACATTCGTCTTAAAAGTACCTGCTGGAATAGATACCATTAATAGTCCAGTTAAAAGAGCAACCAGAATTAAACCAAAGGGTAAATAGCGTCTGTAATGGTTTTTAATCACTTCCACATCAATATTAAGCATCATTACGACGAACAGAAACAATGTCATTACCGCACCCACATATACAAGCACCAAAATTAGGGCAAGAAACTCTGCTTCTGCAAGGATCCATAATCCTGCACTCGCAATGAAGGTAAGTACAAGAAATAAAACGCTGCGTACAGGATTATCTTGAATAATTACCATAAAGGCAGCGCCTACGGCTATGGCCGCAAAGATATAGAAAATAGTTTGAACTAATAATTCATGCATACTGCACCCCGTTATCGGTATTTTTCATCAGCAGCTCTATCTGCTGCAAGTCTGGGCTCCAACAAATCGCCAAGGGCTAGGAGCTTTTCTTTCGTCATAATATTTTGGCCACGCTCACTAATATGATAATGATGCACTGGTGTTACTACGATGGAATCCACAGGGCAAGACTCTTCGCATAATCCGCAGTTAATGCATTTAAATACATCAATATCATATCGTGTGGTGCGACGAGATCCATCTTCGCGTGGTTCTGACTCAATAGTTATAGCAAGTGCAGGACAAACTGCTTCACATAATTTGCAAGCAATACAACGTTCTTCGCCATTTGGATAACGTCGTAAAGCCAGTGCGCCTCTAAAACGAGGTGAAATTGGAGTTTGTTCCTCAGGAAACTGGACCGTTATTTTTTTCTTAAAAAAATATTTACCAGTTAACTTTAAACCCTGCAATAATTCTATAAAAAGAAAACTGCGTACGTAGTATTTAATAAATTGATATGCTTTTTTCATCGGCTTCTCTATTAATCATTAAAACCAAGGTTTCACATGTGTAACAACCATTAGCGCAGTTACAATAATCCAAACAATGGTGACCGGAATAAGTACCTTCCAACCTAAACGCATAAGCTGGTCATAACGATAACGAGGAAAAGTTGCTCTTATCCATAAATATACATATAGGAAAAAGCAGACTTTCACGATTAACCAAACAAAGCCGGGTACAATAAAAAATATATTTTCTAAAAATGGAATACCTTCAAATGGTGACATCCAGCCACCTAGAAACAGAATACTAAGCAGCATAGAAATAAGAATCATACTCGCATATTCTGATAAGAAAAATAATGCGAAGCCTATCCCTGAATACTCTACGTGGAATCCAGCAACAATTTCCGACTCACCTTCGGCTAAGTCGAATGGTGCTCGGTTGGTTTCAGCAATTCCTGCTATCCAAAAAACAAAAAATAGAGGCAAGAGAGGAATAAACCACCAATGTAAAATTCCTCCTCTTTGTGAGTTTACAATGTCGGTAAGATTCATACTTCCAGCAGCCAGCAGTACTCCAACTAAAGCAAAGCCCATTGCAATTTCATAGGATACGGTTTGCGCAGTACTTCTTAATGCACCAAACATTGCGTATTTGGAGTTAGACGCCCATCCTGCGATAAGCACTCCATAAACTCCAAGAGAACTCATTGCGAAAATATAAAGAACACCTGCATTAATATTTGCTAAAACCATGCCTTCCTGAAACGGAATGACTGCCCAACCTGCCAAAGCAGGAACTAGAGCGAATAACGGGGCGGCCACAAAAAGATATTTATTAGAGCGGGTTGGAATAATAATTTCTTTAGTAATTAGTTTAATCAAATCCGCTATCGGTTGGAGCAACCCCCGTATACCCACGCGGTTGGGTCCTATGCGTGCTTGTATATACCCAATAACTTTACGCTCTGCATAGATTAAATATGCAACACATAATAGTAAGGGAACTACGATTACTAATATTTTAATGATGACCCAAATTAATATGCTAATATCTTGCAGCATTTTTTTACCTGCCTAGCGCTTAATAGTTATTGCAGCAAATGAATGGCCTAAATCCACCGTTTCAGGCATCGCGTTTGCTACCCATACAACATCTGCCGCAATGCGTTCATCACGTTTAAGCGGCAATGTTATCTCAATATCTCCCTGAGATACAGTAGCAACATCTTCTAATTTCAATCGATCCGCTGTTGTCGGATTGATGCGTATACACGCTACTTCAGCAGCAGCGCAAAATTGCAACTCTTTAGCATTCCTAACAATTGCATCGCTACGATAAAGCGGCCATTCGCCCACACGAATCAACGATTGATTAATTAGAGGCAAACTCTCAGGATAAAAGGGCTTATATTCTTGTTCCATTGTGATTGCAACACTATTTTTAATTTCTGACAAAACCTCTTCAGTTGATAAATATTCAAAACCTTCGCAATGCAGTAAATTTGCAAGAACCCGCAACACTTTCCAGGCAGGTCGAGCCTCACCATGAGGTGATAATGCACCTTTTACTGTTTGCCAAGTATTATCAACATTAATGTATGTTCCTGAAGTTTCAGCATAGGGAGCAATTGGTAAAATAACATCCGCATAATCCAGCATTGACTCATGATTGTAAGCAGACATTAATACAACAAACTCTGCACCGAGCATTGATTGTCTTGCGCCGTAAGGATTTGCAAAATCAAAACCAGGTTCTACGCCCATTAAAAAATAGGCTTTCAATTTGGCATTTAATGCAGCTTGCACATCCATCCCGGAGGCTGAATCGGCTTTTCCTGCAGTGGTACGATGAGGAACCATCCCTGCGATCCAAGCGCCAGCAGCATTTGCCCCCTGAGTCAGGCGCAATACTTTAGCTCCACTTAATTTTTCAATATGAAACATCAAGGTACGCAATAACGCCGCTTCAGGGTGATTTTCACAAAGAGCACCGGTAATTAAGCATGCTTTTTCTTCTTTTAATGCTTTGGCCACGTTTTGAGTTGCTTTATCCAACTCAAGACCTATTAATAATTTTTGCACTTCTGCGGGTAAAGTTTTGATGTCACCAGTCAATGCTAAAGCAAGCTTGGCGAGTTGCATTGGCATTTCTAAAGGTGAAACAATAAAGCGCTCTTGGAGATCAAAACGATATTCAAAATCTACGGGATTTATTGCGTAAATCTTTGCTCCATTACGGAATGCCTTACGAACTCGCACTCCAGCTAAAGGTACTTCACGATCAATGTTACATCCAATTAGGACTATGGTATTTTGATGTTCTACTTCGGAATAGGGCAAGGAACTTTGAGGTGAAGTTGCTTGGTGTTGTTGATCTCTAAAGTCTACCTGTTGCAACCTGTGATCCAGATTATGAACACCGATTTCACGCATTAATTTTTGTAATAAATACAGTTCTTCTAATGTAGAAGAACTTGAGGCAAAAGCCGCTACTTGCTCAGCGCCATTTTGTTTTATGACGCGCGCCAGCCCTTCTGCGGTATATTTTAAAGCCGTCTCCCAATCCACAACTTCCCACTGCCCATTACGCTTAATCTGTGGCTGGCTTGCTCTTGATGAACTTTTTAATCCTAAATAGCTAAATCGATCTCTGTCTGCCAACCAAGTTTCATTAATTGTTTCATTTTCTTTAGGAACAACTCGCATTAACTCATTTCGACGAGTATGAAGATAGATATTTGAACCGAGGCAATCATGAGGCGCTACACCATCATGTTGAGTTAGTTCCCATGCTCTAGCAGTAAAACGAAATGGTTTTGACGTTAATGCCCCAACGGGACATAAATCAATAATATTACCAGAAACTTCTGACTTCATGCTGTGTTGCACATAAGTACCAATTTGCATGTGCTCGCCTCGGCCAGTCGCACCTAACTCTCTCAACCCAGCAATTTCTTCACCGAAACGGACACAACGAGTACAATGAATACAACGGGTCATTTCAGTTGAAATCAGTGTACCCAAATTATCATCGTCCACTGAACGTTTGTTTTCTGTATACTGGGACTCATCTGCCCCATAGCCCATGGATATGTCTTGTAATTCACATTCCCCGCCCTGATCACAGATTGGGCAATCAAGCGGATGGTTAATAAGAAGGAACTCCATAACTACTTTTTGTGAATGTAACGCTTCCTTCGATTTGGTAAATACCTTCATACCATTGGTAATTGGAGTCGCACAAGCAGGAACTGGCTTACGGCCATTTTCCACTTCAACTAAACACATGCGACAATTGGCAGCCACGGACAATTTTTTATGATAACAAAACCGTGGGATATGAATACCCGCTTCATCGGCAACTTCGATTATCATTTTGCCGTTTTCTGCTTCAAATGTTTTACCGTCGATTTCAATAGTAGTTGTCATGGGTCAAACCTTTTTAATTATGCTGCGACGATTGAGCGTTTATGCTTCACGAAATATTCAAATTCATCGCGGAAATGCTTCACAAAACTTTGTACTGGCCAAGCTGCTGCCTCACCTAATGCACAAATGGTGCGTCCTTCGATATTGTTCGCAACATTGACTAATTTCTCTACATCTCCAGGTTCACCATGCCCATCCTTAATGCGATGTAGTAAACGGACTAGCCAACCAGTGCCCTCACGGCATGGAGTACATTGTCCACAAGACTCATCCATGTAAAACTCGGAAATGCGATAGAGTGCATCAACCATACAGGTTGTTTCATCCATAATAATTACAGCACCCGAACCTAATCCTGATCCTGCTTTTTGGATACTGTCATAATCCATATCTAGACCCATCATCACCTCACCAGGTAAAACAGGCATGGAAGTACCTCCGGGAATTACTGCTTTAATTTTACGACCTTTTGAAACCCCACCTGCTAATTCAAGTAACGTTTTAAAGGGGGTCCCCAAAGGGATTTCGAAATTTCCAGGTTTATTAACGTGTCCACTCACACTAAAACATTTGGCTCCGCCATTATTGGGTTTGCCTATTTTTAAAAACCACTCGCCACCTTTTTCCATAATGACCGGAACAGAGGCAAAAGTCTCAGTATTATTTATCGTTGTAGGCTTCCCGTATAAGCCATAGTTAGCAGGAAAGGGAGGCTTGAATCTGGGCTGCCCTTTTTTTCCTTCAAGGGAATTGAGCAATGCGGTCTCTTCACCGCAAATGTAAGCACCAGCCCCTAAATGATTATATAAATCGAAGTCAATACCTGTTCCTAAAATATTCTTACCTAATAAACCAGCTTCATAAGCTTCTTTTAGTGCGGCTTCCGTACGCTCATAGGGCAACCAAAACTCACCGCGGATATAATTATATCCAACAGTAGCACCCATGGTATATCCAGCAATAGCCATACCCTCTATAAGCTGGTGTGGATTCAATGTAAGTATTTCGCGATCCTTACACGTACCTGGCTCACCTTCGTCTGAATTACAAACTACATATTTTTGTACTGGAGTATTACGATTCATAAAACTCCATTTCAATCCAGTCGGGAATCCTGCTCCTCCTCGACCACGCAAGGCAGAGGTTTTTAACTCATCAATTATTAATTGTGGAGAAGTTTGCTCTTTTAATATTTTTCTCCATGCACTATATCCACCCACACTCTCATAAGCAGATAGTGTCCAAGGCTCTGGTAGATGAAATGTTCGATAACAAACTTGATTTAATTCAACCACGGCAACCACCTCTATCTTTTATTGGTATTGTTCCAACACTTTATCTATAGATTCAGGAGTCAGATTCTCATGATAATCTTTGTCCACCTGCATCATCGGCGCATTAACACAAGCACCTAAACATTCAACGGATCTTAAAGTAAAGCGCCCATCATCTGTGGTCCCACCTAATTTTATACCCAACTTTTTTTCCAAGTGTTCGACAACCGCAGCCGAATCACGCAGCATACAAGAGATATTGGTACATACATTTATCGAGTGTCTTCCAACTTGTGTGTGTTCGTACATAGTATAGAAACTCGCAACCTCATATACGGAAATAGGAGGCATCTCAAGATAATCAGCTACAGCATCCATTAATTCTGTAGTCAGGTGACCATGCTCTTCTTGCACGATTCGTAGCGCACTCATCACAGCGGATTGCTTCTGATCTTTTGGATATTTAGCTATCCAATGATCGATGTCCTTTATTCTTTGAGCTGACACCAATTGATTTAATTTTTTTGCTGAATTATCAGACATTTCTAAACCTTTATTAATTTAAATTGCTATTTTTGGAATGTCATATTTAATAATCGTAAACTGACAGATCAAAAATTAACGATCAATTTCACCAAATACTATATCCTGACTCGCTAAAATCGCCACACCATCAGCGATCATATGTCCTCTAGTCATTGCATCATAGCTCGACAAGTGAGCAAATCCAGGAGCACGAATCTTTAATCTGTAGGGTTTATTCGCCCCATCAGATACCATATAAATACCAAACTCACCTTTAGGAGCCTCAACGGCACTATATACTTCCCCACGGGGTAAACAAAAACCTTCAGTAAACAATTTGAAATGATGGATTAATGCCTCCATATCTTCTTTCATTTCTACGCGGCGTGGTGGTGTGATTTTGTGATCATCAATACGCACTGGTCCAGGATTTGCTCTGAGCCACTCGATACATTGTCTAATAATTCGATTTGATTGCCTTAGTTCTTCAACACGGACTAAATAACGATCATAACAATCTCCAGTTTTACCAACTGGGATATCGAAATCCACGCGATCATAGGCTGCATAGCTCTGTTTTTTTCGCAAGTCCCACGCGACACCAGAGCCGCGAAGCATTGGACCTGTAAAACCCCATTGCAACGCTTCTTCAGGGGAAACAACACCAATATCTACTGTTCGTTGTTTCCAAATTCTATTGTCAGTTAATAAGGTTTCATATTCATCAACACAACGGGGGAACCGCTCGGTAAAGGACCAGAGGAAGTCAAGTAGACTGCCGCTGCGCTCCTCATTGAGCTTATCCACTTCTCGTTCGTTATGCCATCTTGACGCTTTATACTTAGGCATAGAGTCGGGCAAGTCTCGTGCAACACCCCCAGGTCGATAATAGGTAGCGTGCATTCGAGCCCCAGATACTGCCTCATAACAATCAAATAAATCTTCACGTTCTCTGAAACAATATAAAAATACGGTCATCGCACCGATATCCAGTGCGATAGCACCTAACCACAGCAAATGATTTAGAATACGCGTTACTTCATCAAACATCGTACGGATATATTGAGCTCGAATTGGTGCATCGATATCTAAAAGTTTCTCAATGGCACGTACATAAGCATGTTCGTTACACATCATAGACACGTAGTCTAGTCTATCCATATAACCAATGCTTTGAATGTAAGGTTTTGTTTCTGCTAATTTTTCTGTGGCTCTATGCAGTAATCCTATGTGTGGATCTGCGCGAACAATGGTTTCACCTTCAAGCTCAAGAACTAAACGTAATACTCCATGAGCTGCAGGATGTTGTGGACCAAAGTTTAAAGTATAATTCTTTAATTCAATCATTCTTCGCCCCTTTTATCATCAATATACCGGTTATCATTCCGAATAACCTTGGGCACTAAAATTCTGGGTTCAATATCCACTGGAGCGTATATGACCTTTTCTAATTTTGCGTCATAACGCATTTCAACATGACCACTGAGAGGAAAATCTTTACGGAATGGATGCCCGATAAATCCATAATCTGTCAAAATACGTCTTAAGTCCGGATGGCCTTCAAATAAAATACCATATAAATCATAAGCCTCGCGCTCAAACCAATTCGCGCCTTTCCACAAATGATGCACAGAAGGAACAATTAGATGAGCCTCATCAAGAAATACCTTCACACGTAATCGATGATTCAATTTTGTTGAGAGTAAATGATAAACTACAGCAAAACGGGGTTTGCTTAGAGCATAAACTTTGGCTTCTTGACGTTCTACACCGCGAGAAAATCCACTTTCAGTTGCTGAATCTGTTTCCCAATCATACTCACCGTAAAGCAAATAATCCACAGCGCAAAGGTCGATCAGCTGATCAAAACAAAAGGCTTCCAGATCACGTAGTTCCAACATAATTGCTTTTAAATTTGCTGAGTCACACTCAATAGTTACTTCATTATAAGCAAGACTAATTTCATTAAATTGGCTCGCCAATTCGCTTTTGAGTTGTTCAACCAAATAATCATTTTTTGTTGTCATCTGTTTGCACCTTTGATGATCTTAAGCTTCTAAGATTTTTTTATGCCTGATTTTGTTCTGCAATTGAATAATGCCATACAGCAGTGCTTCAGCAGTTGGAGGACAACCTGGTACATATACATCTACTGGGACAATGCGATCACATCCACGAACTACGGAGTAAGAGTAATGATAATACCCACCGCCGTTCGCACAAGAGCCCATGGAGATAACCCAACGAGGTTCAGGCATTTGATCATAAACTTTACGCAAAGCAGGAGCCATTTTATTACACAGGGTCCCTGCAACAATCATCACGTCTGATTGACGTGGACTTGGACGAAAAATAATTCCGAACCGATCCAAATCATAACGTGCAGCACCCACGTGCATCATTTCAACAGCACAACATGCCAATCCAAAAGTCATAGGCCACATAGAACCACTACGTGCCCATCCGAGAAGTTTCTCGACTGAAGTCGTTACAAAGCCACTTTTTTGCAATTCTGCAACCGCCATAGCTAGCCTCTAAGCAGTTAAATATTAATAAAAAAAGTATCACCTCTGTTTGCTTCTTCTTAGGAAGTAACAATCAGAAGTGACTTATTGCACACCTTAAATTATTCCCACTCTAGTGCGCCTCGTTTCCATTCATAAATAAAACCAATAACTAATAATCCTAAAAACAACATCATTCCTGCAAAACCAAACCAGCCAATTTTGCGTAAAGCTAAAGCCCATGGAAAGAAAAACGCAGTTTCCAAATCAAAAATAATAAATAATATGGCTACAAGATAAAAGCGAACATCAAATGGAATATGAGAACTCTCGAATGCACCAAATCCACACTCATAGGGAGAATTCTTAGAGCTATCAGGGTTGTGCTTTGACAAAAGGGAACCAGCCCCTATCATTGCTACGCCCAATGCCAATCCGATAATTATAAAAATAAGAACAGGTAAATATTGAGATAGCATTTTTTCACCTTGCACGGATTAAAATGGTGCCGAAGGCCGGACTCGAACCGGCACGGCTTTCGCCACCGCCCCCTCAAGACGGCGTGTCTACCAATTCCACCACTTCGGCATATTCTTTAATAATTATTTACTTCTCTAATCCCTCTGAGTACTTAAGTACAAAGAGAAGATTCTTATTTATTTCTTCTTATTGTTATCAACCGGTACAGGAATTGAACTCGCAGGTACACTAGTCTGAGGAATTATTTGCTGATCTGCTTTTTGATATTGGACAGACACCAAATAAGATAACAATAAGCTGGTGATAAAAAAGGTTATTGCCAAACCACCAGTTAATTTAAATAAAAATCCGCCTGTCCCTTGGCTACCAAATAAAGTATTCGAAGCGCCTGATCCAAAAGCTGCACCAATATCGGCGCCTTTACCATGTTGGATGAGAACTAAGCCTATTAAGACTACAGCAACGATTACATGAATCATTAATATCAATTGATACATTTCACAATTTCCACAAACTGTTTCGCGTTCAACGATGCGCCTCCTACCAAGCCACCATCTACATCTGGCATGGCAAATAATGCTCTGGCATTGTTTTCATTCACACTTCCCCCATATAAAAGGGGTAAACGTCCAGCATCGCTATAATTTATCTCTGCAACCAGCTTTCTAATAAACTGATGTACTTCCTGTGCTTGTTCGGGTGAAGCAGTTTTTCCTGTGCCTATTGCCCAAACCGGTTCGTAAGCTACAACACAATCACGAAAACAATTTTTGTCTTGCTCACTTACTGCAAGTAATTGTTTAGCAATGACTTGCTCTGTTTGCCCTTTTTCACGTTCAACTAGCGTTTCACCGACGCAAAGAACCGGTATCATATCATGTTCTTTTACATGGTGGAATTTTTGCGCTACAAAATTTTCATCTTCATGAAAACAATGTCTTCGCTCAGAGTGTCCCACCAATACATAGCGACAGTTAAAATCTTTTAACATAGGCGCTGATATTTCTCCGGTATACGCTCCAAAGTCCTTTGGATATACATTCTGGGCACCTACTTTAATATTACATTCAGCAAGTATATCCCTAACTTGTGGAATATAAATTACTGGAGGTATGATTATAACTTGGACATCATTAATAGAATTCAGTGATTGTTTAAGTTCATTACTTAATTGAATCACTTGCTGCAGCTGACCATTCATTTTCCAGTTGCCCGCAACTATCTTGTGTCTCATTAGTACACCCCCTCGTTCCAATTGCGGACTATACCCAAACTCAATGCCGATGTGTAGTCTTATCGTGTATTTTTTATTAAAAGGTTCTTTAGCTCAAAAACCAGGAGGTTAAATTTATTACTAAGCGCCCAAACCCCTCTCAATTTGACTAATCTCCTCGCATAACTTTTGTGCATGCTGTTTTACAATACTCTCATCCATACCTTCCACCATAACACGTAATAAAGGTTCAGTGCCGGACGGTCTGAGTAATACTCTTCCCTCTCCTTTTAAACTCGTTTCTAAAGCTCGCACAATTTCAATTACTTGGGTATGTTCAGCAAGTAAGGTGGCATAATTAGTTTTTAAATTCATCAAGCTTTGTGGTAATAAATTTATTCCTTCAATTAATTGCTGTAAGGTTTTCCCTTGCTTTACCATAATGGACAAGACTTGCAATGCGGCAACAATCCCATCGCCTGTTGTAGTTTTATCCAGGCAAACAATATGTCCTGAGGTTTCACCACCAATCTTCCAATCTTTTTCTCGTAAAGCCTCTAAAACGTATCGATCTCCTACGCGTGTTCGAACAAAAGGGATACCCAGACTTTTTATTGCGATTTCCAATCCATAATTGCTCATCTGCGTACCCACTACCCCGCCATTCAATACGCCGCGTTGATGCCTATCCTTCGCAATAATATAAAGAATTTGATCTCCATCAAGTAAACGACCATCTGAATCGATTAAGATCACACGATCTCCATCACCATCTAGACCAATACCAATGTCTGCACCCGTACTAATAACTTTTTGCCTTAATAATTCAGGAGCTGTAGAGCCACAATCCTCGTTAATATTAAAGCCATCAGGGCGATTACCGATAGCGATAACTTGAGCGCCCAACTCAACAAATACATTGGGAGCAATGTGGTAGGTTGCACCGTTAGCGCAATCAACAACTATTTTTAAACCGGTTAATCGTGTTAATGAAGGAATTGTTGATTTACAAAATTCTATATAACGCCCACTTGCATCATCAATTCGTGCCGCCTTCCCCAAATTTTGCGACGGGACGGTTTGCATTTTCTTTTCCAGTTCCGCTTCAATTGCTAATTCAACGCTGTCGGGTAATTTACCCCCTTCTGAAGAAAAAAACTTAATTCCATTATCTTCAAATAAATTGTGCGATGCACTAATCACGATACCGGCATTGGCTCTCAGTGTTTGAGTCAAATAAGCAATGGCTGGAGTAGGCATTGGACCTAACAAAGCGACATCAACACCAGCTGCGGATAACCCCGCCTCCAAAGCTGATTCCAGCATATAGCCTGAAACTCGTGTGTCTTTTCCAATCACTACTTTTTTGCGATGCCCATTAGCCAATACTCGGCCAACAGCCCAACCCAACTTCAAAACGAATTCTGGATTAATATTTGACAGACCCACATGCCCTCTGATGCCATCAGTACCAAAATATTTACGTTGACTCATCCTTAACCACCTCTATTAAGAAATTTTAGCTCGCGTGAGCTGATCTCCATCGGCCTGACTAATCATGGTAGTCATCTGCAGCGCCTGGTTTGTTTCATCTACATCGTGCGTTCTAATGATCCCCACGCCTTTCAGTGCTGCATAAACCGCTGCCGCTATACTTCCTATCAAACGCTCACCCACCTCTTTAGCCAGTACCGTCCCTATAGTACTTTTACGTGAGACCCCTAAAAGCAAAGGCCTCCCCAATGATGCAAAGCTATCAAGATTTTTTACCAAGAGCAAATTATCTTGTACTTGTTTTCCAAATCCAAAGCCCGGATCCAAAATTAAATTACTTCTTTTTATGCCTGCCTTATCACATGCATTAATACGTTCCATAAAAAAACGGGTTACTTCATTAAGCACACCGTCTGCATAATATGGATTACGTTGCATATTGTGTGGTTCACCTTGCATATGCATTAAGCATACCGGAACTGCCAGCTGTGCCGCCATCTCCAGAGTCCCTTTTGTGCGTAGAGCATAAATATCATTAATAAGGTTAGCACCTGCATTGATAGCAGCTTCCATAACCTCTGGTTTATTTGTATCAATCGAAATACATACATCTGAATTTGTACGAATTTGTTTAATGACAGGTATGACTCGATTTAATTCGACATCGAGCGGTACATGGTGCGCTCCGGGTCGGGTTGATTGCCCTCCAATATCGATTAAATCAGCACCTTTACTTACTAAGTAATCTGCGTGTTCGCAAGCCTTATCTAGGGATAAAAATTCGCCACCATCAGAAAATGAATCTGGAGTGACATTTAATATTCCCATAATTAAAGGTTTTTGGATTGATTTACCTAAAGAAGGTTGGCTTTGTAGTTCAAGCCAACCTGAAAATTGCGTTGGATTCACCTGCTTTTCTCACTAATATTTCAGTGCTCTTCAGCAGGGTTTACGCTAACCTCATGCTCGGTTGGTTTTTCTGATGAGTTATTATTCACTTCAGAGTCCAGTGGTTTTGACGAATTCCAATCTTCCGGTGGTGTAGGTTCTTTACCCGACATAATTTCTTGGATTTGATTGAAATCAATCGTTTCGTATTTAATTAAATTTTTTGCCATTAAATGCAGTTTATCCATATTGGTGACAAGAATTTCTTTAGCTCGTTTATAGTTTCGGTCAATAATCGTACGGACTTCATCATCAATTTGCTGCGCTGTCCTGTCTGACATTTCTTTATGTTTATTCATCGATCGCCCTAGGAATACTTCCTCTTCTTCTTCACCAAAAGTAAGAGGGCCCAAAGATGAAAGTCCCCAGCTTGTAACCATTTTACGGGCTATTTCAGTAGAACGCATGATGTCATTCGAGGCACCAGTAGTCACGCTTTCAGGACCAAAAATGAGTTCCTCGGCGATACGGCCACCAAACAAACTACATAATTGGCTTTCTAAACGGCGTTTACTATGACTATAGCGATCTTGCTCTGGTAAAAACATAGTCACCCCAAGAGCACGACCCCGTGGGATAATAGAAACTTTGTATACCGGATCATGTTCGGGTACAGATAAACCAACAATTGCGTGACCCGCCTCATGATAAGCAGTTAGTTTTTTCTCGTTATCATCCATAACCATGGAACGTCGTTCCGCTCCCATCATAATTTTGTCTTTTGCTTTGTCTAATTCCACCATGTTGACCTTGCGTTTATTTGCACGTGCAGCAAATAAAGCAGCTTCGTTCACCAGATTCGCGAGATCTGCTCCCGAAAACCCCGGAGTTCCTCGAGCAATTGCCATAATGTCCACATTGCTATCTACGGGAACTTTTTGCAAATGTACTCTTAAAATTTGTTCACGACCTCGAATGTCAGGTAATGGAACTACCACCTGGCGATCAAAACGACCTGGGCGCAATAATGCAGGATCTAGAACATCTGGGCGGTTCGTTGCTGCAACAACAATTACTCCTTCACTCCCTTCAAAACCATCCATTTCCACAAGCAATTGGTTCAGTGTTTGTTCGCGCTCGTCATGACCGCCTCCAAGACCCGCGCCTCTATGACGACCTACTGCATCAATTTCATCGATAAAAATAATACAAGGAGCATGTTTTTTCGCTTGTTCAAACATATCGCGGACACGAGATGCACCCACCCCGACAAACATTTCAACAAAATCCGAACCCGAAATGGTGAAAAATGGAACTTTCGCTTCACCAGCAACAGCTCGAGCCAAAAGGGTTTTACCTGTTCCGGGAGAGCCCACTAATAATACACCGCGAGGTATGCGTCCCCCAAGATTTTGGAATTTGGTAGGATCACGAAGAAAATCCACTAATTCTTTAACCTCTTCTTTAGCTTCATCTACTCCTGCAACATCAGCAAAAGTCACTTTTACTTGATCTTCACCAAGCAAGCGTGCACGTGATCGGCCAAACGACATGGCACCTCGACCACCTCCTCCTTGCATTTGGCGCATAAAAAATATCCAAACCCCGATTAAAAGCAGCATTGGGAACCAATTGATAAATAAATGGAGAAGGAAACTTTCTTGTTGTTTCTCTTGGCCGCTTACGTCGACTTTACTTTTTAGCAACTCGCCTAATAAAGCATTATCTTGCATAGGCATGTACGTTACAAAACGCTTATTATTTTTAGTCATTCCTTTGATGATTTTATCATCCTCAATGGTGACTGAATTAACCATACCTTGATCGACTTCTTTCAAAAATTGGCTGTAAGAAAGCTTCTCAGCAACCGTGTTTCGAGGGCCGAAATTACTGAAAACTGAAACAAGCACGATCGCTATAATCAGCCATAAAAATAAATTCTTAACCATGTCGTTCAAAGTATTAACCTCGTTAGTGACGTACAGCTTTTATATTATGATCGGATTCTTAAATCATAAAGTTACTATAAATTGTATCCCTTTGCCAGCAAATAGGTTTCTTTTGAGCGAGAACGAGAAGCGGAAGGCTTTCGAATCACGACTTTCTCAAAAGAAGCTCTTGCTTGTTTTACTAAATCATCAAAACCAGCGCCATGAAAGATTTTAATTAGCATGGAACCACCTGGTTTTAGCATTTTTTCTGCAAAATCAAAAGCCAATTCTACCAAATACATTGCACGTGGAATATCAATTGCAGTTGTACCACTCATATTTGGGGCCATATCTGATAATAACAAGTCAACACTGTGTTCAGGGATTAAATCTTTTAACTTCTGCAGTACTTCATCTTCCCTAAAATCCCCAAGAATGAAATCCACATCTGGCAATGCATCCATAGGCAAAATGTCAAGGGCAACTATACGCCCGCGACCTTGCAACCGTTCAGTGACATACTGTGTCCATCCACCAGGAGCTGCTCCTAGATCAACTACCGTCATCCCTGGTTTGAGCAAAGACTCTTTGTCGTCTACTTCTTTTAACTTGTATATAGCGCGACTACGATAACCCTCTGCTTGTGCTTTCTTTACATAAACATCATCAAAGTGCTCTTGTAACCACCGCTTACTGCTTTTAGTACGCTTCATAAATTTATATAGAGTATCAATTTGAGCTATGATACTGAATTTCACTACCTTTTCCCAGCAAAACGTGCAATAATTTACCATTTTATCATTCAGTCTCCAAATAGCTACGTTATTGGAGTGTATTTAAGGAACATTACAAGTGGATACTGCACTCAAAAAATCACTTAAAGCCCAAGCACATCATTTAAAACCTGTCGTGCTTCTTGGTGCGAAAGGATTAACTGAAGCCGTTATTGCCGAAACAGATATTGCATTGCTTTCGCATGAACTCATAAAAGTGAAAATTAATGGGGCAGAAAGGGAGGACAGAATTATGATGGCAGATGAGTTATGCCAACAACTACAAGCCGAACTCGTACAAATGATTGGTAATACATTAATTATGTATCGTAAAAATGAAGAGAAACATAAGTGACAGAACTACGAGTATTGTATACACTAGACTTAACAGTTCAGCAAAAACATATACTCTTTCTTAAGCCATCCCTATATTTAAGGGGCTGAGCAAATAAGGGTAATTACATTATCGTATGGCCTATGATATTAAAATACATACCAAATGCTCTAACTTTATTGCGTCTCATAATAATCGCACCTTTTCTATTTTTTTTATATCGTCATGAATATGTAATCGCTTTTTATTTATTCATATTTGCGGGATTAAGTGATGGCTTGGATGGCTTTTTAGCTCGTAGTTTTAACTGGCAAAGCTTTTTTGGATCTTTTGTGGATCCACTTGCGGATAAATTATTAATTGCTTCCAGCTTCATCTCTTTAGCATTAATTGGTTTATTGCCTTGGTGGCTTGTCGTTTTAGTGTTCCTCAGGGATTTAACAATTTCTTTGGGGGTAGTTGCTTGGTATCAATTTGTTCGCCGCAAGTTGGATTTTCAACCCACTTTGCTCAGTAAAATTAATACTGCATTACAACTCATTCTGGTTACTTCCTGTTTATTTGAATTAGCCTATTTTGAATTTCCTTCTTATTTGATCACTGTTCTAATCATTTTGACGACGTTTACAACAGCGGTTACTTATATTGATTATATATGGACCTGGGGCAAAAAAGCGTATCCCAAAAAAGAACCATCATAATGAATAAGCAGTTGGCGTTAGCAATAAAATTAAACGATGAGGCTACCCTTGTTGATTTCAATTGGGGAAGTAATGAACTGTTGCACCAGCAATTACATCACATGCTCACTCATAAAGAAGATCGGTTACTTTATCTTTGGGGTGATTCAGGTAGCGGTAAAACCCATTTATTACAAGGATGTTGTCAAGCAATTGATGCTCAATCTGCAATCTATCTTCCTTTGACTTTTCTTAAAGAATGGGGACCGCAAGCTATAGAGGGAGTTGAAGATCAAGAGTTAATCTGTATTGATGACATAGATGTTATAGCCAAAGATCCTGAATGGGAAGAAGCGTTATTTCATTTATACAATAAAATCAAAGACATGGAACAAAGCATTCTAATTATTTCTGGAAATCAATCTCCCGCTACAATTCCGATTCAACTTGCTGATTTACGTTCAAGATTAAGTTGGGGCTTGGTAATTCAACTAATCGAATTAAGTGACGAAGATAAAATTCATACTTTGAAACTTCATGCGCTTAAAAGAGGGTTCGATTTACCAGAAAGTGTGGGTCAATTCCTTTTAAATAGATGTTCCCGAAATATGCATGACCTACATAATTTGCTTAACCGCTTAGACGATGCATCTCTTGCTGCACAGCGAAAAATAACCATTCCTTTTGTGAAAGATATTCTCAATATTTAACTTTAAGATCGAGAGATAAATATTATCTATACCGATTACCTTACATAAAACAACAAGACGGGTCTACTTCTTCCGGCTTGCACGTAATGTTCATGAGTACATCGCAAGGTCGCTGAGGCTTAAGAAAAGAATAATAATTACCACTTGCTCGTATATCGATTGAAATTCGCTCATGAACACATTCATCAATTAACAGTGTTTTATCCAACTCAATGCGCTGTTCAGCTTGAGTTAATTTTTTCACTAATCGAGAAGCACCTATTACTTTTAGTTGTAGATTTTCTAATTTATGAATTTCTTTATCAATTAGATGCTTATCACATAATTTCTGGATATTCTCTTCGTTTAGACCAAACCAGCTGCTTACTAATTTGTCTAGTCCAGGACGCTCAACATACCAGTAAATGCTAAATGCAGCGAAACCGACGAGAGCACTAAACAGGATCACAGGCCAAAAAGCTGATGTTAATGGGTTTATAAGAAGACCAGACATGAAAAGAGCTACTGATTGACCAGCGAAGAACCCTCCGCCAAAGAACAGGATTCCAGACACACCGGAAATAAGCGACTTAACCCTATTCATATTCTCACTTGTGAGGGCCAACTCAAATTGCTTACTTGCTTCAGTGAGCAACGTAAAGCGTTTTTGCAGCATGGAAATAATGCATTCCAATTGTTTTAAATCTTCTTGTGACAAATCTGAAAGAGAATATTCATTTACTTTTTTTCTAATGGATTTAATTATTTTTAATTGCAACAAATATGCATCTAATAACTTATAAGTATCACTCAGTTTAACTCCCAAAGCCTTCGAGACTTTTACTAAGTCAAATCCACAAAAAACAATCACTGAAAGAAAGGAGAATACAAATCCAGCAGCAAGAATCATTGAGGAAGATAGATTGAAAATATTTAGCATGGTCACAATGCTATCGAATCCCTGACATGCTGCAACCAAAATACCCGCCATAGTGAGCAAGATAAATTTTATCTTGTCTATTGGAGTATTAGGTTTCTCTTCTTGGAGTAAATTGGCGTCAACACCTTTCATAGAAAGGAATAAATCCTGCAATAAAGACGTTCGTAATAGTACAAGAATAAACTCGATTTTTTGCTGTTGTTCTTTTGATTTCCTAGAGTATTTTGGTTCTTTATTCAACCAAAATATTAAGGTCTGGAGATCAACCGATGTAGTAATAGAACTAAGCTCACGTGAATGGACTTGAGCCTCTGATAAATAGTTCTTTATTAATTTTTGAGAATGCAGATTGATTGGGATACTCATTTTTCTTAACTGCTTTCAATTAACTCCATCATTCACTGCATAGTACAATAGAAATCCTCGAAATGAACATAGTTTATCCAAGCTATCTTAAAAAATGCCTTAATAACAAAACAACTGACTAACATCCATGACTACATAAATTATTTTTTTGATCAAATTATCTACATGACGTATAATTAATTTGCGAACATTTCGTAAGGAAGCGATCATGAAAAAAATTATTATCGCAGTATTAGTGTTTGTACCTACACTTTTTTTAAGCGGTTGCTATGTTACTGCTAATCCAAATAATGGCTACTATTCAAGCTATTCCCCGGGCTACTCCTATTATTCAGGCTATTATCCTAGTCGTTATTATTACCCAGGCCGTTACTATTATTCTGGCTTAGGCTTAGGGTTAGGTAGTTTAGGCTTGGGCTATTGGGGTGGACGTGGCTTTTATAGGGGATGGAGTGGTGGTGGCTGGCATGGAGCCCGTTTGTATGGTGGCGGATGGCACAAAGCAGGCTGGGGTGGTTGGCATCGTGGCCGCGGTCATTGGAGATAAACTCATTGAGTCAATCTAAATTCCACACGAATTTAGGTTGACTCATCTTCAATATGATAAACATACCCTTATTAGCATATTTAATTAAGAGGATCCGAATGCTGTTCAAATCTAGAAATCATAAAACATTTAGATACCGAGTATTCTGCTTCTTTTGCCTCTTGCTGTAAGTCTGTTTTCTTCCCTGAAATATAACGACTTAAACGTGGTGACAATAACCACATTAGTAAAGCAATAATTAAGGTGACAATACCAATACAAGCAAACACATGAGTATAAATCATTAATGAACCTACTCCAGGTTTAATTTGCTCAGGAAGTGCTGTGTAAGATGCGACTGAAGCACCAATAAATCCGGCAATTGCGGAGGTTAAAAACCACATTCCCATCACAAATCCAGCAATCTGGGGAGGTACCAATTCTGCAACCATAGCCACTCCTAGTGCAGATACTAATAATTCGCCCACACTTTGAAATAAATAACTCATGATTAACCACCAGGAAGAAACCATACCTTGGTCTGTGTAAAAATAACGTGCAAAAAAGAGCATTAAAAAACTAATTCCACACATCGTCATTCCTAAAGAGAATTTATAAGGGATAGAAAACTCTATGCCTCTTCTATGAAGAACGTCATAAAAATAGGCCAAAACCGGGCTCATTAATACGATCCAAATCGGGTTTAACGCTTGGAAACTTTGTGCATCAATCGTAATTCCCAAAAAAACAGGGACTACATTATGGACCGCAAACAAATTCAACGAGGTAGGCATTTGTTGGTACAGAGTAAAGAAAATGATGGCTTCCAACATCAAAGCCAAAGCAACCAACATACGCATCTTGATAATTTTGCTTTCCTTGCGAATCATGAATAAGTAATAAGCGATTACCGTAATGGTAATCAACCAAAACAAATTTTTTGTTAGCATTACATGCTGCAATAAATAAGCAGATCCTTCAGTGAGACAGACTATTCCAACCAATATCAGTAACCACTGGAAAAACGAAATGTTCCGTTTGTCCGCATCAGTATTTATATGAGCCACAAATTGATGTTGAAGCCAATAATTTGCCAAGCCAATTAATAAACCGATCGCGCTCATCATATACGCATAAGAATAACCATAGCGGCTAGAAATTGCTGGTCCTGCAAATAATGCAATCATGCTTCCCAAATTGATTGCCATATAATACAAGGTAAAGCCACCATGCAAACGCGGATCATTTGCCTCATAGCATTTAGCAAGCAAATTTGATGGATTTGCTTTAAACAAACCATTTCCAACACAAATTAACCCCAGGGCAAGAAATACATGTTCCTTATCAGTAAGCGCCAAAGAAAAATAACCTGCAGCCAAAACAATAAGGCCCAAAACAATGGTACGTTTGGTACCTAATACTCTATCCCCCAAATACCCACCAATAACCACCATCCCGTATACTAAAGCCGAATAGGCACCAAAGGTGTAATAGGAAACGGTATCGTTGTAACCCAAATAGCGAATAAAAAATAAAGTTAAAATCCCTTGAACAGTATAAAACCCAAACCGCTCCCATAATTCCAACATAAAAATCATGTGAAATGCACGGGGTTGCTCGCGAAGTATATTCACCATGAGTTTTTTTCCTTTTGGGGGTAAATTTTTAAGTTAAAGGAGTTTTAAGTTTTTTGCAATGAGGTTTAGACTAAAAAAGCAGAAGCTACGAAATCGAGGAATAACAGAAAAAAACTATTTATCAAGGTGCTTATCTTATCAGTGAAATGTACTTTCAATAGGTGGAGTTAATAAAGAATGAATTGGTTTTCCTTTTTCAACTCTATCTACTGAGCTTTTCAGAGGCTGAAATAATGGGATTGTACGGGATAATGATATATCCGAAGTGTCTTTAGTTATTTTTTGCGACGACACATTTATATCTTTTTTATTAGCCGAAAAACGCCCTAACATTAAATCGGTTGAATATTCTTTATTAGGCTTATCCGCCTGTGTTAGATCATCAGTACTTCCGCCAACTAAAGAACAAATTTTGTTAACAATCCATTTTCCCAATTGGATTAAAGGCACGATCAATCGTCCTGCAAGGTATGCAAGTGAAATGACGGATACTGCGGTTAATATCCCTAATCCTACTAATGGAAAATATAAAGATACAATTAAACCAATTAAACCTAAGGCAGACAAACTTAAACCAACTCCCTTGTCCATGACTTGCATAAATCCTGCGTTCTTTATTTTGTTATTCAAGTCCAATTCTTTTAACTTAAGTTTTATTAGCTCATCTTTTTCTGCCTTAAAACGTTCGTGTAGCATTGAAATTTGCTCACATAAAAAGATAAGCTCCTGTTCATCAATCTCTTCTCTTAATGCATTTCTCAGCGTAATTGCATCGGTCTGAATGGATTTTATTTCCTCTGTAGTATTGTCAATCAATTTTCTAATTGCTCTACGATCATTACCCAAACGGTAACGTTCATATATTGCCCTGCCTAATAAAAATACGCTTAAAAGAAATGAGATTGATGTTGTGGTTAGAGCAATCGCTATTGCTACAGCAGGAACTGTTATGGAAGTGATCGTCAGTGCTAACAATATTGAAGAAAAAAGCCATTTGGAATTATTGCTCCGATCCGCAGGAATTTTTTCGCCTAATAAGTAACAGGTAAGATATATAAACGGGATAAGAAGAAAATCCAATGCAGCAAATATAATTGCTCCGATACCTAATCCTTGCTTCAGCGATTCAGTAGGCGCAATATTATTAAACGTTCTTATAGAAGAACTTATCTGCATTATTGCCTTGCCTGTACTCCCGGTAGTTTTGATGATTTGTGATGCGAGTAATACCTTCTTTAAGACTTTTTCAGGATTTTTCTTAAAGAATAAGAGCTCAATTTCACTGTCGATGGGGCGTTGTATTTCTTCAAGGACTTCAGCTGCCTCGAGTAGAGTATCAGAAATCTCAAATTCTCTCACCTTGCTCACCAATTACCCACTTTGTTCAGAAACACATAATATACTATTCGCCAAAATTTTGGTAATTTTTTTTCCAATATACGCTAGAGCTTGCTAATCCAGTATAAACTCAACTATATTTCCTCATAGAGACTAAATAAATGCGATAAAAAAAATCATTATGTCTAAAAAAGCCCTTTATTTGGCAGGTGGTGGTGCTCGAGGCGCTTATCAAGCTGGTGTCTTAAAAGCAATTGGCCACATATTACAAGTTAAAACATTACCCTTTGAAATGGTCAGCGGCGTAAGCGTGGGGAGTATGAACGCAGCAGTGCTTGCGGAAAATGCCGATGACTTTCCCACAGCACTTGATAAACTCGAGACGATTTGGAGTGAAATTCATTGCCAGCAAGTTTATAAAGCGAGTAATTTTGCATTAAGTAAATCCGTTATGCGTAACATGAGCACTATGATGATCAAGCAACGGCAAGCGGCACATTTACTTGATACCACGCCTCTGAGAGAAATGATAACGGATGGCCTTGATTTCAATAAAATTGCGCAAAATATAAGTGGTGGCTATCTCGATACTCTAGAAATTATCAGCAATTGTTATGAAACTCGCCAGACTATTTCGTTTTACGAACATAATAATCCTGAATTTATGGATTGGAATTACCCGCGCCACGGCAGCAAGCGTGTTAGCGTCCAGGCAGAACATATTTTAGCATCCAGTGCCTTACCTCTATTTTTTCCAACCGTGTTACTTGACGGTTTTCATTATGGTGACGGCAGCGTGGGTCTGGCTGCACCACTTCGAGGATCTATTCGTTTTGAAGTCGATAAAATTCTAATTTTAGGAACCCGGGCTCTGCCTACATTTGTTGAACAGGAAACGTTACGTAATCATGATGACATTCCTTTTTCGCATATTTTTGGTAACATGCTAAATGCGCTCTTTTTGGACAATCTCGACCGGGATATTGAAATGGTCAACCGAATGAATGAAATAGCGATGTTGCTCTCAATGTGGAAAAAGCGCCGCTCTCCATGGCGCCCCATCACTACCTTGCATTTACGTCCAAGTAAAGATTTAGCACCTTTAGCGCAAATCCATTTTAAAGCGCTTCCCACTTTGCTCCGCTATCTCCTCAATATTCTAGGTGAGAAAAAACATTCTGGCGATCTTTTAAGTTTTGTGCTTTTTGAACGAGACTACACACGGGAATTGCTTGAGCTTGGTTTTCAAGACACCATCAATAATGCCAAGGAAGTTACGGCTTTTTTTGAGTAATTGCGCCACTTACAATGTGAAGCCTCCGTGTAACCTGGGCTTCATTTTGATTTTCCCCCGGTGACATGGGTACGTAATAGGGAAAGTACTTCTTCTGTTTGAGGCATCACACCATGCCAAATAAAGAATGACTCAGCAGCTTGTTCCACCAACATGCCTAAACCATCGACTGCTTCGCAACCTAAGTCCTTAGCATATTGAACAAAAGCCGTAATCTCATTGTGTTTATAAGACAGATCATAACAAAATGGTTTTGCTGACATACATTGTGCAGGTAAGGCCACAAACTCCCCCGCCAAACTGGCAGAAGTAGCATTAATCACCAAATCAAATTGTCCTTCCAGCGCATTAAGACTCAAACATTTGATTTGCGGGAAAGCACGTTGGAAATCTTCCGCTTTAGTTAAAGTACGATTGGCTATGATCAGCTCTGCAGGATGATGCTCCAGGAGAGGATAAACTATTCCACGAGCGGCTCCTCCAGCTCCTAATATCAATACCCTTTTGCTTTCCACTGAGATATAGCGATGCAAATCACGAATAATTCCCACACCATCCGTATTGTCTGCATGTAATTGATTTGCTTCCATCCATAACGTATTTGCAGCTCCAGCTTGGGCACAACGTGAACTACAGTGTAATGCCATCGCAAAAGCTCTTTGTTTGAAGGGTAAAGTAATATTAAGACCCTTGCCACCGAGAGTAAAAAAATCAGATACTTGTTGCTCGAAAGATGATTCATCCACCTTAATTTTTTCATAAGTCAATTGCACATTCACCTGTTGAGCAAAATACTGATGAATTATCGGGGATAAACTATGCGCAATTGGATTCCCCATAACTGCAAAACGATGAGACATTTCCGCTCCTACTCTGTTTAATTTTTACCTATTATCCGTAAAAAGCTATCGATAAACGTGCACCTGTCAAATTATCAAGGAGCTAGTCATAATTCCAATAAAATTGTTCAAAATTTAATTTTTCTTGAAAAAAATGCATCTCTCTACAAATAATTAAAGTAACCGAGCTCGTTTGTCTCAAATATCTCAATCAGATTGCGTGACGAAAGAGCATAATAAAACTCAATTGAGTTAAGGAAAATTCAATGAGCGACTTTTCCGTAAATGAAAAAAATATTTTAAGAAACAGTCCTCTCTTAAGTTCTTTATCCGAGGAAAATTATCAAACATTTATGGAGATTTCATCAAGAACTACCTTTGGAAAAGGCAATATTTTGCTTAAAGAAGGCGAATTAAATGATAATTTTTTCATTATTATTTCGGGGACTGTTGGGCTTTATAAAAAAGAAAAGGAAAATTCTGCCCCTGAATTGATTGGAACCCTGAGCGCAGGAGAAACAATTGATGAAATGAGGGTGATTCAAAACCGCACCTGTGCTCTAACTGTCATAGCAATGGAGTCCACTGTGGTGTTACACCTGTCAATCAGCAAATTACATGCTTTGGAAAATCATGAGTGTCATGATGCAATTGTCGCCTCAGTCATTAAAATAATCAGCGACCGTTTGTTTCACAGTAATGAAACCATTCTCAATAAAATCCATGAAAAAAAGAAAAAGAACAAACAAATTTTTTGTATATTGTTTGGCGCACTTGTCCTGTGTATTTTTTTATCTGAAGTAGGATTAGGGCTGTATTACACGTTAAAACCTTCCAATTTATGCAATGATTTGAATTCTCTTCCCGCTGAAACCTCTAAAGTCGTACTCTAAAATGAGGTTAAACCATAACTGGGTTATGGCGTCGCCTAACCCAGGTTACCAAATTTCTTCTCTAATTCACCATTAAACTTTTAGAAACAACTTCTGCCAAATCACGTGATAATTCTAACTTAGCCAACTGTTCTAATTGATTTCGCATCAAAGTTTGTCTGGGGCTATCATAGCGCTTCCAACGCGTGAACGGATTAGCCAAGCGGGCTGCGATTTGCGGATTAATCTTATCTAGTGTCACCAGCATTTCCGCTAAAAAGGAATAACCGCTTCCATCTAATGCATGAAAATTGCGCGGATTTCCCATACAAAATGCGCCGAGCAAAGCGCGGACTTTATTTGGATTCTTGATACAGAATGCAGGGTGTTTTAATAAAACTTTTACATGAGTTAAAGTTTCCGGTAACTCACAAGTCGCTTGGATTGCAAACCACTTATCTAAAACCAAATCATTTTTGGACCATTGTTTATAAAAATCATCAATTGTTTGTTCGCGTACACCTTGATTCGTACAATTAACTAATAATGAAAAACTAGCCATTTGATCGGTCATAGTCCGTGCAGCCATAAATTGTTGTTGACACAGGTCTAGAGTTGAAACTTCCTTTGCTTTCATCATAAGCCATAGACAAACATTGCGTAATTTTCTCCGCCCGTATGCAGGACCATTCATACGGTGATCTTCAATATTCCATAACTGCCGATAAAGTGAATGAGCAGCTTCATACAAATACCAACCTAATTGCTGGTGAAAAAAATCACGTACACTTTCTACAGCACTCACATCCACATTCTCTAATCGTGTAGCAATATCCTCAAATCCTGGAGGTGTTAATAATTCTGCGCGAAGATCCGCATCAAGTGACTCATCAAGCAATACATGCTGCAAAGCTGAAATCAAATTAGATGGAATTTGCCATTTACTTGATGGTTTATTCAAACATTCCTTGATGCAATTCAGAATAAGATTTTGTGCTGCATCCCATTTAGCATAACCATCTACTTCGTGCCGCAATAAAAACAACAACTCGTCCTGACTTAAATCATAATTCATCTTAATCGGGGCAGAAAACTCACGTAATAAGGATATGACCGGTTTTTCATTTAAGTTTGTAAAAGTGAAACTCTGTTCCCTTTCCTTTAACTCTAATAGTTCTCGATCCAATGATATTTGGTGTCCATTAGAGTCAAATAAGGCAATTTTAATAGGAATATGAAACGGTTTCTTCTCATGGCATTCAGGAGTTGAAGGACAACTTTGTTTCATTTTTAAGATCAACTGACCTTGTGCATACTCACTAGTAACGGTTACTTCTGGAGTTCCTGCCTGGCTATACCATCGTTTAAATTGAGTTAAATCAATCTGATTACTGTCTTCCATAGCAGCAACAAAATCATCAATAGTAACCGCTTGACCATCATGACGTTTAAAATATAAATCCATACCCTTACGGAAACCTGCCTTACCAAGTAGTGTATGCTGCATACGGATAACTTCAGCACCTTTGTTATATACCGTAGCTGTATAAAAATTATTTATTTCCTGATAAGACTCGGGTCGTA
This sequence comes from Legionella sp. PC997, assembly GCF_014109825.1. Taxonomy (NCBI): domain Bacteria; kingdom Pseudomonadati; phylum Pseudomonadota; class Gammaproteobacteria; order Legionellales; family Legionellaceae; genus Legionella; species Legionella sp. PC997. The sequence continues at coordinate 241,350 of NZ_CP059576.1, read as the reverse complement.
CCGGATGTGCCATGGCTCCGGCATCCTCGGGAAATTGCGCACTTCGCAATACCCTAACATCCATAATCCGATTTACGTCACGTGAGTTCATATCCCGAGAAAATTCCTGATCCCGAAACACAGTGAGTCCTTCTTTCAAACTTAACTGAAACCAATCACGACAGGTAACTCGATTACCAGTCCAATTATGAAAATATTCATGGGCAACCACGCCTTCAACATCTGCAAAATCTTGATCGGTTGCGGTTTCAGGACGAGCAAGAATGTACTTGGAGTTAAAAATATTTAATCCCTTGTTCTCCATGGCTCCCATATTGAAGTCGCTAACTGCTACGATCATAAAAATATCCAGATCGTATTCACGTCCATAAACTTCTTCATCCCAGCGCATGGATTTTTTTAAAGAGTCCATCGCATGGGCACATTTATCTTCATTTCCAGGTTCAACATAAATACGTAAATCAATAGTGCGACCAGAACTCGTAGTAAATTGATCCTGCACACAAGCCAAATCTCCTGCAACTAAAGCAAATAAATACGAGGGTTTTTTAAAGGGATCATTCCAAACTACCCAATGACGCCCCTCCGGAGTGCTACCTGATTCGATTAAATTTCCATTGGATAACAAGATGGGGTATTGTTTTTTATCTGCCGAAATGCGCGTTGTATAAGTAGCTAAAACATCGGGGCGATCTGGAAAATAGGTAATGCGTCGAAAGCCTTCTGCCTCGCACTGGGTACAAAATAAATGATTTGAGCGATAAAGGCCGGATAATTGGGTGTTATTTTGAGGATAAATCCGCGTGACAATATCTAATACCAGTTCATCGGGACAATTTTCTATAATTAGCTCATCCTCATGTAAGGTGTAAGCAGATGGCTCGAGTTTTTGGCCATTCAGATGCACGCTTACCAATTCCAACTCATCTCCATATAAATGCAAAGGACCTTGATGTTGACGGATTAATTTCAGTTCACTTTGTACCAAAGCATGATCATCATACAAGTCAAAATTTAAATTTACAGTTTCTACTGTAAAAAAAGGGGGCTGGTAGTTTTTTAAATAAACGGTAGTGTTAGGCATGATCATTACATCCTATGCAAATGCGATTAAGTTTATTGAGTTATATAACAATTTTCCTAGTTTAGCCTATAATGATTATAAAGGGGTAACTTCTTAGGTCAATCTTTATAAATAGAACGAAGTTAGCTGAAAATCCATTATTGCATTTACCAGTAAAATGCAATAAATGTAAAGAAACACAATATATCCTTATAGAAGGGTAAAAGGGGATGGCATATGAACACTCAAGACTTTTTAACTGGTTATACCAAACGCTTTGTAGATAACAAAGAAGAAGAGATGAGTTTGGAAGAATACCTAGAGTTGTGTAAAAATGACCCGTCTGCCTATGCCAATCCAGCGGAACGCTTATTAATGGCTATAGGTGAGCCAGAAATGATTGACACACGTCATGATCCTGTTTTATCAAGGATTTTTTCCAATAAAATCATCCCTCATTATACTGTATTTCAAGATTTTTACGGCATGGAAGAACCCATTGAACAAATTGTTGGTTTCCTTAAACATGCAGCTCAAGGACTGGAAGAAACCAAACAAGTTCTTTATCTCTTAGGACCTGTAGGTGGAGGTAAATCTTCTATCGCTGAAAAATTAAAAGATTTAATGGAAAAAACCCCCTTTTATGCCATTAAAGGTTCACCAGTATTTGAATCCCCTCTTTCTTTATTTAATCCAATAGAAGATGCTGAGTTACTCCAAGAACGGTTTGGAATTCCCCCCCGATACTTACGATATCTGATGTCACCCTGGGCAGTTAAACGATTACATGAATATAATGGAGACATCAGTAAATTTAGAGTGGTTAAGGTTAAACCATCCCGTTTAAAACAGATTGCCGTTGCCAAAACAGAGCCAGGCGATGAAAACAACCAGGATATCTCGTCCTTAGTGGGTAAAGTGGATATTCGTAAACTCGAGGAGTTTTCTCAGGATGATCCTGATGCATACAGTTATTCTGGTGGCTTATGCCGTGCAAACCGTGGTCTTTTGGAATTTGTTGAAATGTTCAAAGCACCCATCAAAGTGCTACATCCCTTGTTAACGGCCACTCAGGAAGGCAATTACAACGCAACTGAAGGATTATCTTCTATTCCATTTGAAGGAATTATCTTAGCGCACTCCAATGAGTCCGAATGGCAATCATTTAGAAATAACAAAAATAATGAAGCATTTATAGACCGTATTAATATAGTCAAAGTACCTTATTGCCTGCGTGTTTCTGAAGAAATTAAAATTTATCAAAAGCTTATTGATAATAGTTCGCTGACTCATGCACAATGTGCCCCTGGGACTTTGGACATGTTGGCGCAATTTTCAGTGTTAACACGTTTAAAAGAGCCTCAAAATTCAAGTATTTACTCAAAAATGCGCGTTTATAACGGCGAGAGTTTAAAGGACACCGACCCGAAAGCTAAATCATATCAGGAATACCGTGACTTCGCCGGTGTTGATGAAGGAATGAGTGGTGTGTCCACTCGCTTTGCTTTCAAAATCTTATCTAAAGTGTTCAATTTCGATCATAGTGAAGTAGCCGCGAATCCAGTACATTTAATGTATGTCTTGGAGCGTCAAATTGAACAAGAACAATTTCCGCAGGAAGTACAGGAATCTTACTTGGCCTTTATTAAAGAATATTTGGCACCTAAGTATGTTGAGTTTATTGGCAAGGAAATTCAAACTGCTTACTTGGAATCATATTCTGAATATGGCCAAAATATCTTTGACCGCTACATAACCTATGCAGATTTCTGGATCCAAGACCAAGATTATCGCGACCCAGATACCGGTGAAATTTTCGATCGCGCTTTATTAAACCAAGAACTGGAAAAAATTGAAAAACCCGCAGGGATATCCAATCCAAAAGATTTTCGTAATGAAGTGGTGAATTTTGTTTTACGCGCCCGTGCTAATAATCGTGGCAAAAACCCTGTGTGGAACAGTTATGAAAAATTAAGATCGGTGATTGAGAAAAAGATGTTCACCAATACGGAAGATTTGTTACCTGTTATTTCTTTCAATGCCAAAGCATCTGAAGATGATAAGAAAAAACATGAGGAGTTTATTTCTCGAATGATCGATAAAGGTTATACACGCAAACAAGTACGCTTGCTTTGCGAATGGTATTTGCGAGTACGTAAGTCACAATAATAATGGGTTCTCTCGCACCTATGAGAGAAAGCTAAAGACTAGCTATTTTGTAGTTTGGGTTGAGCGCGAGTTGTAACCCGGGACCTATAATAAAGCTTCTTTGAGCCCAGGCTCTTGCCTTCGCCAAAGTACAAATAGGTGCAGAATATTTTATGTGGGGCTAAATTATGTCGCAATTGATTGATAGACGACAAAATGCGGGTAAAAAAAGTACGGTTAATCGCCAACGCTTTCTTCGCCGCTATAAAAATCAGATCAAACGTGCTGTCTCTGATGCAGTTGGCAAGCGAAGTATTACCGAAATTGACCAAGGCGAACAAATTACCATTCCAGCCAAAGATATTTCTGAGCCTATGTTTCATCGAGGTCAAGGTGGACACATAGAACGGGTATTACCTGGTAATGATAATTTTATTACTGGTGATCGAATAAGGAGGCCCACTGGTGGTTCTGGGAGTGGCGGGGATGGTTCTGAAGCCAGTGACAGTGGTGAAGGTGAGGATAATTTTGTTTTTGAATTATCACGGGAAGAATTTTTGGATCTGTACTTTGAAGATCTGGAATTGCCCGATTTAGTTAAAAAAGAATTGGCGCGTATTAGCACCTTCAAAACAGTAAGGGCGGGAGTAACAACCAGTGGCATTCCCAACAATATTAATGTTCTTCGCTCGATGAAACAAGCAACGGGACGTCGCGTTGCTTTAGCCTCTCCTTATAAAAAACAATTAATCGCTGCTGAAGAAGAACTCGAGCAACTACAGGCCCAACCTGTTCCAGATGCCGAGGCTTTAATAAATCTGCAAAAGAGAGTTGAATATCTTAAGAAAAAAATACAAACGTTCCCCTTTATTGATACTATCGATTTACGCTATAACTTTCGCGTTCGTATACCTTCACCCTCAACTCAAGCCGTCATGTTTTGTGTAATGGATGTATCCGGTTCAATGGATGAAGCGAAGAAAGATATTGCCAAACGCTTTTTTATCCTTCTTTATATGTTTCTTACCAAAAATTATGAAAAAATTGAGCTCGTATTTATCCGCCATCATACCTCTGCCAAAGAGGTAAATGAAGAAGAGTTCTTTTATTCGCGAGAAACGGGGGGTACTGTAGTTTCCAGCGCTTTAGAACTTCTTAGTACCATTATCGATACCCGATATCCTCCCGAAGCATGGAATATTTACGTCGCCCAAGCATCAGATGGAGATAATTGGAACGCCGATTCCCCTTATTGTCAGGAGTTATTGCAAGATAAGATCATGCCTTTATTGCAATATTTTGCCTATATTGAAATCATGCCACGCCATCATCAAAGTTTATGGGAAGTTTATCAACTAGTAAAAGAGCGCTATCCTAATTTTGCGATGGAGAATATTGATACGGTAGCAGACATCTACCCGGTATTTCATGAGCTATTTAAAAGGAAGACTGCATGAAAAAGAAGAAGCCATTATCTACAGGTGCAGAATGGACCTTTGAATTAATACAGGACTACGATCGTGAAATTGCACGCATTGCCAAAGACTTTAAGTTAGACACTTATCCCAATCAAATAGAAGTTATTACTGCAGAACAAATGATGGATGCTTATGCTTCTGTAGGAATGCCTATAGGTTATCATCATTGGTCTTTTGGTAAACATTTTGTCAGTGTTGAAAAAAGTTACAAAAGGGGACAAATGGGTTTGGCTTATGAATTAGTTATTAACTCAAATCCTTGTATTTCCTATCTTATGGAAGAAAATACCATGGCCATGCAAGCCTTGGTAATTGCTCATGCTTGTTATGGACATAACTCGTTTTTTAAAAACAATTACTTATTTAAAATGTGGACTTCTGCTGATGCCATTATTGATTATTTGGTGTTTGCAAGAAAATACATTAGTGAATGTGAACAACGTTATGGCATCAATGAAGTAGAATCAATTTTGGATGCCTGTCATTCCTTGATGAACTATGGTGTGGATCGTTACAAACACCCGGCACCTTTGTCCATCCAAGAAGAAAAAATTCGCCAACAAAATCGCGAAATTTACATGCAATCACAAGTTAATGAATTATGGCGAACCATACCTCAAGGCCGGCAAGTCACCGAAGAAGCTAAGAAAAAACGATTCCCAGAAGAACCGCAAGAAAATATTTTGTATTTTATTGAAAAAAATGCACCCTTATTAGAGCCGTGGCAAAGAGAAATTGTACGTATTGTACGCAAGATGGCTCAGTATTTTTATCCTCAAGGGCAAACCAAGGTGATGAATGAAGGATGGGCTTGCTTTTGGCACTATACCATTTTACACGCACTGTACGATGAAGGGCTGGTTACAGATGAATTTATGTTGGAAATCTTACAAAGTCACACCAACGTTATCATGCAACCACCTTATAATAGCCCCTATTATAGTGGAATTAATCCTTATACTTTGGGTTATCATATGATGCAAGACATCAAACGGATTTGTGAAAATCCTACTGGAGAAGATAAAGCATGGTTTCCTTATTTGGCTAATACCGATTGGTTAAGTAGTCTGGATAATGCGATGCGCCATTTCAAGGATGAAAGTTTTATTGCCCAATATCTATCACCCAAATTAATTCGTGATTTAAAATTATTTCATGTTGTTGACGATGATCGCAGTCCTGATCTTTATGTTAATGCAATTCATAATGAGCCAGGATATCAAAGAATAAGAGAGGCATTATCGAGACAGTATAATTTAGGTTATTTAGAACCCGATATTCAAATTTTCTCTGTTGACGTACAAGGAGATCGCTCCATGACTCTAAGGTATACGCAACAAAACAGAGTACCTTTAGGGAATACCACCGCAGACGTACTGAAACATCTCTATTCTTTGTGGAAATTCCCCATTGTATTGCAAGCAGTCAATTCCGAAAATGAGAGCACCGAAGAGTATCATTGTCCACCGTTGAATAATCCATCCGTTTAACGATGAAATTCATAGGCGTTCTCGCTCGACACACTCGAGGATGCAAGAAGTTCCTTATATTCTTTTTGAACATACTCGACATCCTCTAGTAAAAATTTCAGGCACTCATGCGAAGTAGCTCCATGTGTTCCCAGCCTAGCAAGTTTTAGTAGAACTTTTGCCGTTCCCAAATCGGGCGGATCTTCATTTAATTCCTTGGTAACCAAGTCTAAGGTCTCATCGATAATTTTCTTATTTTTACTACCCATTCGAAACTTAGAAAACCATTGCCCCTTTATATGGGCAGCATAAGCTTCTTTTATACCTAGAACTGCTTCTTTTAAGGTATTTAAGTCTCTTTGAACTTTATTAGTTCCACCTATTTCCAAGTTTTGTACGGAGTTAGGAATAACTTCTCTCATTGCCCTTAGAGGATGAGCTGCAAACCTACCTTTTTCGGTACAAAACGAAAAGGTGTTTCCATAATATTGTTTAACGGGTGTTTGACTGACTACATCTCTATCCAGTCTATAATTACAAAATTGAGTAAAAATAGAAGGGTGTTTATCCTTCAACCATCTACCATGACGTGAATCAACAGGTGCGGTATTAAAAGTTCTTACATGGATACTTCTTGATTTTATCAAGTCTGGATCTTCGGCATAAGCTATCGCACCTACATGTTGAGCTAAGTGCCCTCCAAGAGAATGACCCACTAATATAATTTCTCTATTTGGAAAAGCTTTTTTAGTTTCTTTAAAAAAAGAAAAAGCATCTTCTTGTAGTTTTCTTCCTACTGTGCCAGTCAATATTACATATAGGTCTGAAAACACATCTCTCAGAGAATCTGATCCTCTAAAAGAAATGATGATAGGCGATTCGTTATCTAGTGGTTCAAGCCGAACTGCAGTTAAACCATTGGAAAGTGCTACATCGGCATTGGTTTTTTCCGTAATGAGGTATCCCGAATTCGAGATATCAGCCATTAATTGGGCTGTAGAGACGTACCCCTCACGAGGCTCTTCTCGCAAATTATTGTCCTTCCCCACAATGCGGTAAGCAATATGTGCTGCACTGAGTAATAATCCAATGGTACATTTTGGCATAACATCTTTCCAAATATATTGAGGCATTGCTTTTGTGGGCAAAAAAATGACTAAATGTCTTTTTCATAGTCTATCACAATTATGATAAATTTAAGGAATTGTATAATTTTTACGCACCTCTAAGAGGATACTTCGTTTGTGAAACCCAGGTTAAAGGGTCTCCTTGACCTGGGATATAAAAGAAGTTTATGTTTGCTTACTTTGTTTTATCTTATTCTATCACTTCGGTGCTAGCGTACATTTTAATGGCGCCCTCTAAATAAGGGTCTAGATTAAAAACAGTCCCAAAAGCTTTAGCTGCTACTTCATTCTTATTAAAATACCAGTCACTCGTATCATCAGCATAATATTGCACAATCATGGGTTTAAAAAGTGCATAGGCGGTTCCATCATATTGTCTTGTGCCAAGTCCTGCACTTAAAAAATATTTGTTGCCTTTAAGAGCTTGATTGATAAGCTCCACCGCTTCATCTGGGGTACTGGGCACGTTCGCTTCCACAGGAGCCGAATCAGAATAAACTTTTACCGTTACTGCTAATTCATCTCCATAGGTATGCACATGATTAATGAATGAGGCTAATGCACGGGCTTTATCCTCATTACAAACAGTAACTTTAATTTCCATTTCAAGCCCATCGCCGGTTAAATCACCCACGTGTACACAAGGATCCGCATTTAAGGTGGCACTTAACTGATTGTTTAATAAGTACCAGGGAGGAAGAAGCTTCCCAGCATTCACAGCGAAGCTTATACTGCTTAAAAATATACCCAGAAATAGCCCTACTTTATGTACTGCTCGACTCATCATCACATCTCACATTATTAAAGAAAAACAATCACCTCTATGAATTCAACTTAACTTATACACATCTCTAAGCACAAACCTGCTTAGTTCCCAATTGCCCCTGCATCCCACGACTTGCTCGTGGGATTGTGCGCGTGGACACAGGCAGGTGGAAGACAGCATGTAGATTATTCTGACGCCATTTCAATAGCAAAAGCCAATGCTAATTTAGAGAAATTAGTCATATGTTCAAGACTTAATCTATTCATAGTATCTTCGGAACTATGAATGTACGGATTATGATCTTCAAAATTAGACTCACATGGGAATGCGGCTGGAATACCTACTTCATCCCATGAAGCATGGTCGCTGCAACCATAGCCACACTCTGAATAAGCAACTGGAACTTGAACATAATTGTTGATTAATTCTGCTACGAAATTACTTAAACTCTTATTGGTATAATCAGTAAATACCCACATAGTTGGATCTTTGGAATCCACTCGATATCCAGTCATATCGAACTGGATTGCTGCTTTTACGGGAATCGAATTATCCATGAAATGTTCAACTACATATTGAGAACCGACTAAACCTCGTTCTTCAGCTGCATACCAAATAATATAGATTGGGCGCTTTAAAACTGTTTTAGAAGATAGCAAAACCCGAGCCATTTCCATAATCGATGAAGAACCACTACCATCATCTCCAGCCCCTGGCATACGACCATCCAGTGTATCCATATGGGCGCCAATCACCACACCTGGCTCATTAATATCTTTACCTATAACCGTTACTAATGAAGGTTGCTTATAGTAACTTCCTGTTTTCACGAAAAAAGTTGCAGTATCAGTGCGGCCATTTGCTTGAGCCATATCCTCAAAAGTCTTTTTTAGCCAACGTGCTGCATCTACGCCTGTATCTTTGGTAGCGGAACGGTTATGAAACGAGGTAAGTTTTGTCAAAGTATTCCAAATATTTGCTGGAGTTACCTCTTGTAATGCTGCATTGACTTCATTCTGATGTTTAATCTCATAAACTGTGGTTTGTGGTTGTACTGTTTTAATGTTTTTTTTCTGCAGAATACGTTGCGCAGATTGTTTTTTTGCGGGCAGTAAAGAACCAATTATATGATGGCTTACATTCACAAAACGACCACAATTTGCTTCATCTGCTAAATGAGTCAGGGTATCTACATCAGCCGCAGCGAGATCAATAATCTTAAATTCTTTATTTTCTGCTAAAACCTCATAAGGAGCAGTAATTTTGGCTGCAAGACATTGAGGTACTTGCAACTGTTCATGAACAGGGGCATTGGCCAAAACGTTAGTACTCGCAAGCACTGAGCCCACTGCGATATAGGTCATCCATTGATTCAAACGCATTTCTACTCCTAAGTTAAAATTAAATTTTAAATGTGTTTACACTGCGAAAACTCACTTTACCTAAATTCGGCAGTTGAATCCACTGTTTAATTTAAGTTTTCTTCAATAAAAAAATAACCACATGTCTTTTTTTTAAACTTATCGCTATTGATAATCATTTTCATTTGGGATACAGTTTCAGCCCTAATCCATTAATTGAGCAAATAAATGGCAGTAACAAAAAAAAGATTCAAAAAAATTCCTCGTTACCTTGCTCTGGCATCCCTTACTGTAGGTGCTAGTTTAATTCTTGGTTTTTTAAGTTTTGGAGGGATGTATGCTTTATACCCCGCTTTATCTCTAGCCTTTGCTGCTTTTGGTCTTTCAGTGGCCTATGAAGGTGAGGTCTATCTACAAAACCTAAAAGGATCGTTCAAAAAGTTATTTAAAAAGGATTATCTTGAGAATCATTTAGCTAAAGAATATTTGCTAGAACATTTTCCCGATACAACGTCTAAAGAGTGTCCTCAGTTTTTTAAAGATTATGAGGCCCAACTCAAATTGCTGAGTGAGTTTAACCATAAACCACTCGATAAAGAGAGCAGAAAACGCAAAAAGCAAATCGAAAAAACTTTGTCCGACATGGAAAAATGGTTCGCTTTGCAATTATTTTCAGTGAAGAAAAAGAAAACGCAGAACTTATCATTTTATACAGCACAACTAAGAGACTGGCTTGAAAAAAATGGACAAAGTGAATGGCAAGACCGTTTAGATAAACGTCAGTCCACTTTTAATTTTGTTAAAGGGTTTAGCCTTCTTGCCGCTACGTTTATGGGGCTTGGTAGCACCTACCTCATTGTTGAAGCCTTCAGCGTGATCCCTTTGATGGCTGCGATTCCTTTTGCTTTGTGGCCAATCTTAGTGGTCCCTATGGCACTAATCGCTGGGGCTGCTTATGGTATGTTGACGTATAACACGATTACTGATCTTATCAACAATGACACCATAAAAAAATGGTACACCAAACTAAGCAATGATTTAAACAAAAGCTTAAATCCTCGTAACTTGTTTATGGCTGCCATAGCTATTTTTTTAGTTAGCTTAGCTATTGCACTTACGGTTTGTACCGCGGGTACTTGGTGGACTGTAGCAACCAGTGCGCGCCCTTTATTTGAATGGATGAAAAACATTCCCAGTTTTGTTATGGGGGTTATTAATCCCATTATCACTGGCTTATCCGCAATATTCTTTAACATACAAAATTCTGCCGAATCTCTGGAAATAGTGTATGAGGCGACGGAGGAAAACTCTGATGAGGAAAACTCTGAGAATATATTTCAACGCACTTACAAGGCAATTTCTGCTGGATTTACCCATGTTTGGGACACAGAAAATTGGCTGCAAATGCTCAACCCATTTCGTATTTTATTAAAATTGACGATTACCCCATTACGTATTCTTCTTTTTTTTGGTCATTTAGTCAGCGTGGCGCTCACTTCAGATCGCATGCCTGGAGTACCTCAAATAGTTTCTGCACTCGTAGCAATTATTAGCGAGGGTTTTGAAGATGCTCACTATTTCTTGGGATCGAGTGATCACAAACACAAAACTTTACTGGAAGAACGCCTGGGTTCTGAAGCGGATAATGAACATGGTACCGACATCCCCACACAGGTTCTTAAATTTATTGCCTCCCCCTTATATTTTCTTGCTGCCAGTTGGGATTACTTAGCTAGCCAATTGAATCCCATTTCAAGTGATACAGTCCAAAAATCTCAACCGAAACCACTCAGTTTTTCTAAAGCATGGAATAAGCAACTAGGAATTCCAGATGAAATTAATGTTTCATTGGCGAAGGATGCGAAATATCCGTCGAAGGAATGGAACATTGAGCATACGCTATCTCTCATTGAAAAATATGAGCGAAAACACTTGGACACTGTATTGGTTAATGCGTCGCTGGCAGAAGATAAAAAAGAACAACTAAAACAATTAAAAAGCAAAGTTCGTGAAACTCTTTCTGGTCATTCTTCAATAAAGGATGTTCTTAAGGAAGCAAGAAATAATTCTATTTATAATCAACCTCGGCTATTTGCTCTGCGAAAAGATGAAAAAACTACGACTCAAGAATTCATTGAAGCACTACCAGAACGTGTTAATGCAATCTAATAAGTAGTCTAGTCATAAACACCACCCATTGATCACCCCATCCTCCTAAGATAGGGTGATCATCCCCTTAATATTTAGCTATTGGAACTCTCACATTTCTATGCAAACATAGTCACCTATATCGAATTAGTTCAATTTTATTTACCAATACCATGTTTGGAGTACTATTTTGAAAAAAATTCTGTACCATGCTATTGCTTTATTTTTCCTATTAACTGGTATCTGCTTTGCGGAACAACGGAGTGTTGCAATTACCATTGACGATTTACCTCTTATTAAAACGCCTTATGAAGCTTTTGAAAAAATGGTTAACAGCCTTGTGAGTCATCAAGTTCCGGCAATTGGTTTTATGATTGGGAGTAGAGTTAACAACGAAACGATAAAGCAATTTGAGGTATTTAAACAAAATGGTTGGGAATTAGGAAACCATAGTTATTCTCATTTAAAATTAAAACGGGTTTCTTATGAAGAATACATCGACGATCTTATTCAAGCAGATAAAGTGCTGGCACCCTTTATGTCCCAGCCAAAATATTTTCGTTACCCCTATCTCTCAGAAGGGAAATTTTGGAAAAAAAGTATTGTTCGCCACTACTTAAGTAAAAATAATTACATTATTGCTCCCGTCACCATTGACAGTAAGGATTTCGAATTTAATTCTCAATTAATAAAACTAATGAAACAAAATCCACAGGCATCCTTAACTGATTTGAAAAAACGGTATCTAGAATACGTTTGGCAACGTACATTGACTGCGGAACAAAATACCCCTGGAAAACAAGTCCTACTCATCCATGCTAATTTGCTAAATGGTTACTTCTTAGATGATTTACTGCGCATGTTTGAAGAACATGGCTACCATTTTATTTCACTTAGTGAAGCATTAAAATCGTAATGAGAGGTATAACGCTACGAAAGTGCCGATACCTTAGGAAGTGAGAACCCTAGTTAGAAAAATCAACAGCCCCTAGTTGCTTTGTAGCAATAATTCTTTGGCATGGGAGCGAGTTTGTTCTGTTATTTTCAACCCTCCCAACATGCGGGCAATTTCATCAATTTTTTCCGTTGACTGCAGTAAGGAAATTTGGGTGAACGTCTCTTTATTATCGCTTAACTTTTCAACCATAAAATGGTTATGGGCTGCAGCAGCCACCTGAGGTTGATGTGTCACACAAAATACTTGCAAACGCTCGCCCAATTTACGAAGCATTTGCCCTACTAAAGCCGCAGTAGCCCCTCCAATACCGACATCCACCTCATCGAACAATAAGGTTGGGGTTGTACCTTGTTGAGCGGTAATCATTTGGATGGATAAACTAATTCGGGAAAGCTCACCACCAGATGCTACTTTACTTAATGAATCAAGCTCCATCCCCGGGTTAGTACATACCTTATATTCCACTTTATCCATGCCATGGGGATGCATTTTTTCCAAAGGAGATAGTTCGATTTCCACCCATCCCTTAGGCATACCAAGCTGCTGGATGCTTGCTGTGATTTCTTGCGCCAGTATTTTTGCCTGTGTTTTCCGCATCTCTCTTAATTTAAAGGCAGCTTTCTCATAATTGGCTATTAACTGGCTATGATGTATTTTTAATTTTGCTAATCTGCTTTCGCTGTCTTGCAAAAGATCTAATTCCTTTTGTAAGTTTTGAGCGTGTTCATGGAGTTGGCTGCTATCAATATGATATTTACGCGCAAGCTGATGTATGGCACTCATGCGGGATTCGATTTCATGTAATCGTTGTGGATCCAAGTGGACACGCTCCGCGAATTTTTGCATCTCATCTATCGCTTCCTCGCACTGAATCAGTGCGCCGTTAATCAACTCCACAGTATTTTTGATTTGAGCTTGTTCTTGTGGCAATTGACTCAAGGAGTGCAAAATCTGATTTAAACTGGTACAAATGTTGGGTTCGTCCTCAGAATTTAATAATCCATTAATTTGCTGACTTTTTTGCAAATAATCTTTTGCATGATGCAACATTTGGTGTTCTTGATATAAGGTTTCAATTTCGTTTTCGTACAAATTCAATGCAGATAACTCATTAATTTGAAATTGTAATAATGCAATTTTATCTGCTTGCTGTTGCTGGAGTTCCAACGCTGCAATTTCTTGATTGATTTTATGACATTGTTTGTAAAGTTGGGCAACTTCCTCAAGTAATACCTGATTTTTGCCATATTGATCCAACTGCTGGCGGTGCGTTGCATGATGCATCAAGGTTTGATGTTGATGTTGTCCGTGAATATGGACCAGCTTTTCACTGAGTTCTTTTACTTTTTGTAATGGGAATGGTTGGCCATTGATATAGGATTTGGAGCGACCCTCGGCATAAATTACCCGTCGCAAATAGAGTTCACCATCATCACAAGGAATATCGTGTTCTGCAAGCCATAGGGCAGGTTCCGAGCCCTGGCCCACAAAAAATCCAGCGGTGATGTCACATTTTTCCTGGCCGGGTCTAATAACCGAAGCATCAGCTCTATCACCTAAAGCCAGCATCAGAGCATCGATCATAATGGACTTACCGGCTCCTGTTTCACCAGTGAAGGCAGTCATTCCTTGAGTAAAATCCAACTCCAAGTGTTGTACAATCGCAAACTGTTCAATGCACAAAGTGGTGAGCATGTTCAATCCTATCCCTGATGTTTAGATTCCCAACCCAGTTTTGATCGTAATGTATCATAATAATGATAATCAAGAGGGTGCAGTAGACGTAATTGATGGCTATTTTTTTGAATAGCCACTTTTTGTCCGGGTTTGACCATCCTTGATTCGTGACCATCACAACTCACTCGCAAATCAGCTTCATTGAATTGGCTGATATGCAGTTCAATTTTAGACTCCCCATCGATAACCAATGGACGTGAGCTCAAACTATGAGAAAACATAGGCACAAGAACGATGGCATTCAATTGTGGATGCATAATTGGACCGCCCGCAGATAAAGCGTAGGCAGTAGAACCGGTGGGTGTGGAGAGAATCATACCGTCAGATCGATAATGGCTCACCAATTGTTGATTTACATGTACTGAGAATTCAATGAGATGCGTTTCCTGACCCCGGCCTAATACGACATCATTGAGTGCATCACCCTCAAAATAAGTATGATGTTCATCATAAATTCGAGTATGTAAAAGAAAACGCTTTTCTTCTTCATAATCGCCGCTAAGAACTGCACCCAGCTGTTTTTCCAGTTCATGGGGCAAAATATCGGTAAGAAACCCCAGGCGGCCGCGGTTAATACCGATGACCGGGGTATCCACTTTAATCGCCATGCGGGCTGCTGAAAGCAAACTACCATCACCGCCAACAACAATGATCAAATCATTTTTTTTACCCATATCTTCCCTGGCCAATATGGGAATTTTCGCATCAAAGCTAGAAGCGGTATCAATGTCTTGGTAAATTTGCACGTCTTGGTTTTCCAGGAACTCGATCAGACGGCCTAAACTTTCGTTTACCCCTTGATTGGCTCGGTGCTGACGTGCATACAAAACGATCCGTTTAAATTTAATTTTATTCTTCAATATTTGCTGTTCTTGATGCTTTTTTTCGTTCATGTTCTTTCAATGATTTTTTTCTTATACGGATGGAATCAGGAGTTACTTCCACTAATTCATCATCATCAATAAATTCCAATGCCTGCTCCAAAGTTAATTTGACTGCAGGAGTTAATATAATATTTTCGTCAGAACCTGAAGCACGAATGTTAGTTAATTGTTTTTCTTTAGTCACATTCACCACTAAATCATTATCACGGGCATGGATTCCAACAATCATTCCTTCGTAGCAAACTGTTTGTGGCTCAACAAATAACCTACCACGATCTTGCAAGTTGAACAAAGCAAAAGCTCGCGCCATTCCTTGACAATTGGCAATCAGTACACCATTTGCGCGCTTCCCTATTCGCCCTTTAATTGCCGGACCATAATGATCATACACATGATACATTAAACCTGTACCTGAGGTGGAAGACAAGAACTCATTATGAAAACCAATCAGGCCTCGGGTAGGAATCATATAGTCAAGACGTACTCTGCCTTTACCATCTGGAACCATATTTTGCAGTTCACCACGACGCTCACCTAACTTTTCCATGATAGAACCCTGGTGATTTTCTTCTACATCGACAGTTAAATGCTCATAAGGCTCTTGTTGCTCGCCATCTACTTCGCGAATAATGACTTCTGGTTTGCTAATCGCTAATTCATAGCCTTCACGACGCATTGTCTCGATCAGAATGGATAAATGTAGTTCACCGCGACCAGAAACCCGGAATTTATCAGGGTCGTCACAATCCTCAACGCGTAAAGCAACGTTGTGTAATAATTCTGTTTCTAGGCGTTCCCGAATTTTTCGCGAGGTCACAAACTTTCCTTCCTGACCTGCAAACGGCGAATCGTTAACTTGGAAGGTCATACTAATTGTTGGCTCATCCACCGAAAGTACCGGTAATGCCTCAACCAGATTGGGATCACAAATCGTATCAGAAATTTTAATGCCTTCGATACCAGTAATGGCAATAATATTGCCCGCCCCCGCTTCTTCAACTTCGATGCGCTCAAGGCCTTTAAAACCGAGTAGTTGCAACAATCGACCCGCACGAATATTGCCATCTTTATCGATAATTTTAACTGGGGATTTAGCTTTAATTTGGCCTCGAGTAATACGACCTATGCCAATCGTACCCACATAAGATGAATAATCGAGAGAGCTAATTTGCATTTGGAAAGGACCATTCGCATCCACTTTAGGTGCTTCAACTTCATCGATAATCGTTTGTAATAAAGCACTCATGTCTGTGGCTTCATCTTCCAAATTCAACTTAGCGTAACCATTTAAGGCAGAAGTATAAACTACCGGAAAATCCAATTGTGCATCGGTCGCACCCAAATTATCAAAAAGATCAAACACTTGATCCATAACCCAATGCGGCCTAGCTCCCGGACGGTCAATTTTATTAATCACTACAATAGGATTTAATCCGCGGGCAAAAGCTTTTTGAGTCACAAAACGTGTTTGTGGCATAGGCCCGTCCACTGCATCTACCAGCAACAACACACTATCAACCATCGATAAAATACGCTCGACTTCCCCACCAAAATCAGCATGTCCTGGGGTATCAACAATATTAATTTGATGATCTTTCCAATACACACAGGTATTTTTGGCAAGAATGGTAATGCCACGTTCTTTTTCTAAAGCATTGGAGTCCATAACGCGCTCAACTTTAGGAGCTCTCTCATTTAATGTACCGGTTTGTTGGAGTAATTTATCTACTAACGTAGTTTTACCATGGTCAACGTGGGCGATAATGGCGATGTTGCGAATCTGATCAATCATAAATAACCTTTGAAGGAAAAAGCAGAATATTTGTTCATAGTTTTGACATTATACATCAATAAGCAGCTAAAACCTATCAGCTTCTTGTTATTTTAGTATAGCAAACTCAAAGTTCCTCTCTATTAATTTGTAGCCTGAGACCGCATGGCTTAAATCAAGAATCCTTCTTGCAGCTCAATAAGTTGCTTTAAAACCTACCAATTTTTTTTTAACTGCTAAAATAAAAGAGAGGGGTAAAAAATAGGGAGTAATTATGAAACAATTAATTTTACATCCCACTGACATTAGCCAATGGTATGCTCTGGTTAATGAGGCGCAAGCTGCAACCCAGCTTATGCTCACTGAAAATACCGAAAGTTATTTGGTATTTTTATTAATGCGTTTTTCTCAAGGACCTAAACTCATCGAATCGGTGGTTGCACTCGATTTTCTTGAGTCCATAAACAGACCGAAAACCATGCAAATGGAATTACTTCGCGATGTGGGGGATAAAAGTTTACTCTGTTGCGGTCTATTTCCTGGTATTGCAAAAAGACGACATGTCAGTCTCGAGTATTTTTCTGAAATGGGACAAGCCGCCTATTTGACTATTGGTGAGTTAGAAGGAAAACACTCAACCGATCTATACATACAACTCAGCGAACAATTTCTTAGATTGCAACATGTACTGCAAGCCATGCGTGGGGAGTGTGTAGAGCTCATTCAATCAGATGAAGGAATGTTATCTTCAATAAAATTTACTCTACAATAAAATTCAATTCATAGCCTGGGGCAGCAAAACGCCACTGGGTACTGACTTGTTTTAATCCAAGACAGCAATCATTATCCCTTGTGGAATAACATTGCAACATCAATTGGATCAAACGTATATTTTTTATTGCAAAAATCACAGCGAATCGCTACTTCACCTTCTTCTTGTAATAATGCTTTTGCATCGTCTTCACCTAAAACAGCCAATACCTGCTTCATTTTCTCCAGGCTGCAGCGACACTTAAATTGAGTTTTACGGCTATCAAATATTCTCAGCTCTGTTTCATGATAAAGACGATAAAGTAATGTTTCATTATCTAATGTAAGTAATTCATGTTCACTCACCGTTTGGCCTAATTGCACCGCATATTCCCAGAATTGCTCTCTTTGTACGGTATCTTGGCCTGGCATTAGTTGCAGCAACATTCCAGCTGCAGCATTCTCATTCACGGCCAACCAAACCCGCGTGGATACTTGCTCGGACTGAGCAAAATAATTCATTAAATTCTCACTCATAGAAGTTGATTGAATGGGAACCATACTTTGATAGGAACTTGTTTTATTGTATTGATTAATCGTAATTACCATCTGCCCTTCTAGAAAAGCTGAGGCATATTCTTTGGTTTCCAAATGTTCCATAAATTGAGCAAAAGCTCTCACATTAAACTCATGGTCACACTGAACTAATAGTAAAGGGAGACGCTTATCTCCTTGGAATTGTAGGTTTAAGCTACCCTGAAATTTAATACTGGAAGCTAAAAGAAGACAAGAGACAATCGCCTCTCCTAACAAATTTTTAACCATGGGCGGATAATCGCGCTGGCTCATAATATTTTGATACGTATTTTCAATATGAACAATTTCACCACGAATATTGGCATGTTCAAAAATAAAGCGTTGAAGCGTGTCGGATTCTTTCATAATAAACTCAAATAAAATTACGGAAAACTAGGTCCAGCATACAATGTTCTAGATTGAATCATCCTCTTTATTTTAAACATCGAAGCATAGCAAACATCCACGAATGAGAGTGTGGGAGCACAAAAAAATAGAGGTCTACTCCAAAATAGAGAGTGCAATTGACCCTAAATAAAATCTCGTGACGGTGCAAAGTATATCATAATTTTTTTGTAATTTTTCCTGGAGAAAAAATGATTTTGAACTATTCTTTTAAAACCTCCTCTGAAAAATTAAAGGATTAATAATGAGAGATAAAAATATTCTTGCCCCCTTATTTAAAACCATTGACAAAGTCGTTTTTGGTATCGAAGAAGCAAATGAACCAGAACCTAAACCTGAATTCATTGAAATTGATACTGAAGAAGAATTTGACGTCGAACGATCTATTAATTAATAGTTGATTCACAATGCCTAAGCGGGCAATAATCGCTCCTTTTTGAGCGAGTCCCTTTAAGATGTTGAATAGCCAACAAATGGCAGCGGTACGTTATATAGACGGACCTTTATTAGTTCTTGCTGGAGCTGGAAGCGGTAAAACACGAGTAATCACGCAAAAAATAGGCTATTTAATTAACACATGCGGTTATGCCGCCAATACAGTTTGTGCCGTAACCTTTACAAACAAAACAGCCAATGAAATGCGTGCTCGCGTGGCCGCCGTTCTCCCTGCAGCGAATCGTCGCGGTTTAAAAATAGCTACCTTCCATACTCTAGGGTTGAGCATTCTTAAGCGTGATTACGCTTTATGCGATCTGAAAAAGGGATTTTCTATTTTTGACAGCGAAGATTGTTTACAGATCTTACGCAGTTTTTTACCCGCAAATAAAGCAACCGAACGAGAATTTATTTTTCAAATCCAACAACAAATTTCTCGCTGGAAAAATGACCTTCTCACGCCAGATCAAGTTATAAAACACAGTCCGGATACACCTTTCTACGAAGAAGCTGCGCTCTTGTACCCTCGTTATCAGCAAGCACTTAAGGCATACAATGCCGTTGATTTTGATGACTTAATTCGTCTTCCAGTCAGTCTTTTAAATGAACATTCTTCTGTATTAGATTATTGGCAAAACAAAATCCGCCATTTGCTGGTAGATGAATACCAAGACTCCAATACGAGTCAATACCTCTTGGTAAAAAAATTAACTGGAATTCAAGCCCGTTTTACGGTCGTAGGTGATGATGACCAATCAATTTATGCATGGCGAGGTGCTAAACCTGAAAATTTGAAGCAACTGCAGCATGATTATCCACAATTAAAAATCATAAAGTTAGAACAAAATTACCGCTCAACTAATATTATTTTAAACACAGCCAACCACCTTATCGCGAACAATCAGCATCTATTTGAAAAAAAATTATGGAGTGAATTAGGTCACGGAGAACTTTTACGAGTAATTCGTTGCAAAGATGAAAATGATGAAGCAGAACAAGTAGTTGCTGATTTAATCAGCCACAAACTACGCTCCAGAACAGAATATGGCGATTATGCAATTTTATATCGGGGCAATCATCAGTCAAGGGTATTTGAAAAAGTACTCCGCCATTATAGTATCCCTTATACGATTAGTGGCGGGCAGTCCTGGTTTGCCAAAGCAGAAGTTAAAGACGTGTTTGCCTACCTAAAGCTACTGTGTAACGAAGCGGACGATGCGGCTTTTTTAAGAGTAATTAACACCCCAAAAAGGGGCATTGGCGAAACCAGTCTTGATTCATTAGGGCATTATGCACAAAGCCGGGGAATGAGTCTTTATGCCTCCGCAGATCATTTTGCATTGAGCGAACATATTGCCGAAAAACCTCGGGCCGCCTTACAGGCTTTTAAATCATGGATAGAAGAAACAAAAAAACGATTAACCATGGGCTCGATTATAGAGCATTTAAAACAGATGGTAGAAGACAGCGGTTATGAAGCCCATATCTATGAACAATGTGATACTCCTGCAAAAGCACAAAAGAAAATGGACAATGTTTGGGAATTATTAGAATGGGTCGGGCGCTTATTAGCAAAAAATCCGGAACAAACCTTAGCAGAAGTAATTAATAAATTAATTTTGATCGATATTCTTGAGCAAGCAGATGAGCAAGATAACGACTCTTTGCAACTGATGACCTTACACGCATCCAAGGGTTTGGAGTTTCCTTATGTTTATCTGGTCGGCATGGAAGAAGAATTATTGCCTCATCGGGTGAGTATTGATGAAGACCAAATAGAGGAAGAAAGACGCTTAGCTTACGTTGGCATTACCCGGGCCCAAAAAGGGCTATGCTTTACCTTAGCCAAGCAAAGACGCCGTGGGGGCGAATTACAAGATTGTTTGCCCAGTCGATTCCTGGATGAATTGCCTGCAGAACATTTGGAATGGTTTGGTAAAAATGTGGAACGTTCGGAGGAACAATCAAAAAACTTGGCAAAATCTCATTTAGCTGGGTTAAAAAATTTGTTGGGTCAGGTCTAATTTGAACAAATGGAGTCTGGTTTTTTTTCTCTGAATCTCTTACTCATCACTTAAAACTCGCAAGCTCTGTTCCGCCCCCGCGGATTGTCCGCGGGATCCAGACAAAAGGCCCATAAAGTTTCACTTTCGTTAACACTTGGCTACCATTGACTCATCCCTATTGCTATACTGAATTCATGAAAAAAAATATCATTTTGTTTATTATTTCATTTGCTATGTTTATGGAAGCGGTAGATACCACCATTATTAATACCGCAATCCCAGTGATGGCACAAAGTTTAAATGTTAATCCAATTGATTTGAAATTTGCGCTCATTAGTTACCTTTTGAGTCTAGCAATCTTTATCCCTATCAGTGGTTGGATTGCCGATAAATTTGGGATGAAAACTGTTTTTATCGCAGCCATTGTTGTTTTCACTTTAAGTTCAATTTGGTGCGGATTTACTATTAACTTAGGACAATTGATCTGTGCACGTATTCTTCAAGGCTTGGGCGGTTCGCTGACCATACCAATCGGCCGGCTTATTATTTTACGGACTTGCGAGCGGCATGAATTAATTGCCAAAATGAGTATTGTAGTGATGGTTGCATCTTTAGGCATGATGCTTGGTCCCTTACTCGGTGGAATTATTACTTATCGCTTTTCTTGGCGCTGGATTTTTTGGGTTAATATCCCATTCGGAGTACTTGCTGTAATTTTATCAAGCAAATTATTACCGTCCATGCCTCCTCGTTCAGTTCCTCCGCTGGATAAATTGGGCTTTATTCTTTTCGGGAGTGGATTAGCGGCCTTAACCTTTGGTTTATCGATGATAAGCGAGTCTAATGCATCAGTCACAGAACCTCTGTCTGCCCTCATAATCGCATTGCTCTTATTGGGTGGATATACCAAGCATTCATATAAAAGAAAGCATCCTATCGTTAAAGTGGAGCTTTTACGTACTCGTACATTTTGTATTTCAGTCGTAGGCAACATATTGGCGCGTTTAGGTTTTGGGGGCATCCCATTTTTATTGCCTTTACTGTTACAAATTGGACTTGGATATTCATCTCGTTTATCGGGTCTGTTGCTCGCTCCAATAGCGGTTGGCATTTTTTTAGTAAAACCTTTATCCTTCGCTATACTGCGGTGGTTTGGTTATAAAAATTTATTAATTTTAAATACTATCCTCGTGAGTATTTCTCTTTGGTCCTTTTTTTCCATCAACCAACATACTTCCATATACGGCATTGCTTTTTTAACTTTTATGTATGGATTTCTTATTGCATTACAGTATACAGGCATGAATTCTTTGGCTTATGCCAACATTACTGAAAAGGATATGAGTGCCGCAACCAGTATTATGAGTACTATCCAACAATTAGCTCAAAGCTTTGGGGTTGCCGTGTCCGCAATATTACTTAGCATATTTACTGCGAAGTATTCTGGAGAACGTGTCCTTTCGGTCGAGATATTTCATGATACGTTCCTCATGCTAGGAGCTCTTACTTTTTGCTCAGGAATTATTTTTACTTTTCTAAAAAAGGAAGATGGACTCGAGCTCATTGAAATCCCTGAACACTAATTTATTACATATTCGGTAAATCCACTGGCTCACAACACAAGGCTAAAAGATTGCAAAGTATTAGAATTTTTAGTCAAAATGCTCTATGATGTGGTGGCATTATTTGCTGTTTTTGCATTAAATGTAAAAAAAATTAAAAATATTTAATAAAAAAACAGCACAATTAATAAAATAATGCTACAATGTCCTGGTAACAATTTAGGAAATTAACATGTCAGATAAAATTCGTGGTACAGTAAAGTGGTTTAATGAGTCCAAAGGTTTCGGTTTTTTAGAAAGTGGCGGTAAAGATTATTTTGTGCATTTCAGTGCAATTCTAGGCACCGGGTTTAAAACTCTTGCTGAAGGTGCAACAGTAATGTTCAAGCCAAGCAACGGACAAAAAGGTCCTCAAGCTGAAGAAGTTGAAGTAGTCTAATTCATTTCCTGAAACTTCCTATTCACTTTAATATGAGAGTATTTTAGAGGATGGGGAGTTTTTTTGTTTAAAAATTAATATTTCTTAAAACAACCCTACCCAAATAATCAATCATTACTATCCACCAATGCCTTGGCTTTTGCACTTCAGCGTGGTAATCAAGTTATACTTTGTGATTTATCGATTCAGCCCTCTTTATCCCATTCGCCCCACCCGCTCCAGTTATGCAGGATTAAGTTCCTTGAGAAGACCAAAGAATTTTTCGTGTAAAAGTAAGTAGGTATTGTTTTAGATATTTAATCAGGTATAGCCTATCATGTAGAGGCCGAAAAAATACAAGGAGTCGTAAATATGAGTAAAAAAATCGCAGTTATTGTAGGAAGCTTGCGCAAAGAATCCTACAATAAAAAAATGGCAAAAGTACTTATTGCTCTAGCACCTAAATCTCTAACCCTGCAAATTGTGGAAATTGGTGATTTGCCCCTATACAACCAGGATCTGGATGACGAAAATAGACCGCCCGCGGCTTGGGTCAAATTCCGAGAGCAAATGAAAACCTATCAGGGAGTGTTGTTTGTTACACCAGAATACAACCGCTCTGTTCCTGGGGTGCTTAAAAATGCAGTAGATGTGGGTTCTCGACCTTATGGTAAAAGTATTTGGAGTAAACTTCCTGGCGCAGTGATCAGTGTTTCTCCAGGGGCGATTGGAGGATTTGGCGCCAACAATCATTTAAGACAATCATTTGTCTTTTTAGATATTCCAACTCTTCAACAACCAGAAACCTATATTGGCATGGCGGGAGATTTGTTTGATGCGCAAGGAAATATTACCAAAGAAGACACCCAAAAATTCTTACACAAATTTATGGAAGCTTATGCCAACTGGGTTGAATTAAATACGCAAGATTAAACATTGCAAACCGATAAACCCGAAATTTTTGGCAGAGAGCTATCCCTGCCAACGGGTTACTATTCCCACATCAATATGAAACAAATCTAGCATTCGACCTACGCTGTAATTAATGATGTCATCTATAGTCTCTGGTTTGGTATAAAACGCTGGCGTTGCAGGACACATAATCGCCCCCTGTTGGGTCAGCGTAACCATATTTTGTAAATGCCCCAAATGCAATGGGGATTCACGAGGCATGAGGACTAATCTCCTACGCTCCTTTAAAGTCACATCCGCTGCGCGACCAATAAGGTTATCACCCGTTCCATGCGCAATTTCTGCCAAAGTTTTCATCGAACAAGGAGCAATGATCATCCCCATGGTCTGAAAAGAACCACTTGCAATACTTGCACCAATATCATTCCAGGAATGATAAACATCGGCCAATGCTTTTAAGTCGGTAAGTGACAAGTTGGTTTCATATTTACGGGTCAGTTGGGCTGATTTACTAACTATCAAATGAGTTTCAATGTCCGTAGAACGTAGTAGTTCTAAAAGACGTATTCCATAAATCATGCCTGAGGCACCAGTAATTCCAATGATTATTCGCGGTGTGCTCATAAATAGTTCCTCGTAGTTGAATCCCATTAGGTTCTCAGACATAAAAATAGTATAATTATTTCACATAATAGAATCTTCACAAAGTAAATAAGTGGAAAAGACAGGTATAAAGAGGTACATTGCGGAGACTCCCATCTTTTTGGTGTATTTACTACAGATAACAAAACAGGCATAAATCCATGACAAATAATTATGAAGAGTTTGAGCAACGCAAACAAGATCACATCAAATTAGCCTTAATGCCTGAAAATCAAACCGCGGAACTCAGTACTTTTGAAAGCATTAATCTAATCCATGATGCTCTTCCTGACCTAAATTTCGATGAAATCAGTATTAAAAGTTTTCGATTTGGCCAAGTAGTAGAAAAACCATTTCTCATTAGCTCCATGACTGCAGGGCATCGCCACGCAAAGCACATAAATCATAACCTTGTTGAAGCCTGTTCGTTGAATGGCTGGGCTATGGGAGTAGGCTCACAAAGACGAGAGCTCACGGATCCCAAAGCAGCTTTTGAATGGCACGATTTACGCCGTGACTTTCCTGAAGTCCACTTGTACAGCAATCTAGGGATCGCTCAATTAATCACCACCCCCCTTAGTGATATTCAACGTTTAACAGATGCTTTACAAGCAAATGGATTAATTATTCATTGCAACCCCTTACAAGAGTGCATGCAACCTGAAGGGACAACAACCTATAAAGGAGGTTGGCAGGCTTTAGCTGATTTAGTTAAAAAACTACCTTTACCCGTTATCGTGAAAGAAACAGGTTGTGGATTTTCTAAGGCCACTATGACTCGTTTAAACGATATTGGAATTGCCGCAATTGATGTGGGAGGTTTGGGAGGGACTCACTGGGGACGAATTGAAGGACATAGAGCAATCCATGACCCCATTCGCCAACAGGCAGCAATTACGTTTCGTAATTGGGGGATTGATACCGTAACCTCGATTAAACACGCTGCAGCATTGAAACCTTCATTCGAAATTTGGGGATCAGGCGGCGTAATGAACGGCTTAAATGCCGCCAAATTGTTTGCACTTGGAGCCACCACTGTTGGTTATGCAAGGCCCCTACTGGAAGCCGCATTGGAATCCACCGAACACGTCAGTCTGTGCATGCAATCAATTGAATACGAATTAAAAGTGGCTATGTTTTGTACCGGAAGTCAAAATTTAAATGACTTGTCCAGCAAAGTGGGTTGATCGAATTTATATCAATTTATTAAATCGAAAATTTTATACCTCGGGAAAATGATTTATCATTAAGTTCTAAAATTTTTACAGGTTCTGAAGCATAAATATCATAAAATTGCCTGCTTGCAATCTGCCGGTATTGAACCCCTTTTAAATAATCGTCCCGAATCTCATGAGGAAATCGCCATAGTTTGGAAAAATCAAATACATAATTAGGAGTCCTGATTTTTTCCCCAAAATGATTTTGCCCAGGTGCCGAGTATAAAACGTATTCTCCTGGCTTAAGCTGGGTGAGAAATAAATAACCCGCAGAAAATAATCCAAAATAAGCGAATCCTTTGATATAGGGAACGTCCAATATTTGCAGATCCTTTTGTAATTCAGTAACAATTGTATAACACGTGGGAGTTACATGCAGACCACTAAAAGGGCCATCAACATCAACTTTTATCGAATTTTTATAGAGCGCGATACCGGTATAATTGGCCCCATAAATAAAATTCCATTGAAAGAAAGCAAGCTCTATTAGCCCAAAAATTAAAACAGCTCTGGTTGCGAAGTAGTGTAAAAAGCTTTCGGACCTTAGATATTTCTGAAAAATAAAAAAAGTAAATATATAGGTTAATAACGATGCCGGAAAAAAACCTATAATCCAATTCATATCCAGCATGTGTGCGGTTACACTCGTTAAAATCCCAGCTGCTAAAGAAGGAAGGCCAATAAAATAAAATAATGCCCTAGAATCTACATCTGTTCTTAGAAAGATAAGAAAAATAGGGAAACTCAAAAATCCAGTGTAATTTAAAACCCAAAATATATCCGTATGAATAGCATGTTGAATATTTATCTTAAATAAAGGAAGAACTAGGATGGTGATGAAACCCGTTAATAATATATACCAATGCCTTCTACCAATATACGCAATAAATAAACTTCCTAAAGCAACGAAGAGGACAGACGAATATTTAGAAATTATTCTATGAGCTAACTCGATACATTTGTCAAATAAAGATTGATTAGACGATAAGCTTAGACGATGTAGAAAATCTAAAAAATTATGAAGATCTTGGGTTGAAACCTTAAAGTAATAAAAAAGAATAAAAGCTATGCATATACCAGCAAAACTAGCAATCAACAAATGAAAAAGGAAGATTTTCTTTGAGTGCTGACTAAACAAGGAGAAAATAAGATAAAAGGGAATGAGGAAAAAAAGAAACGTTGGATAAGCTAAACATAAGATGAGATTAAATAATGAAAAAATGATGAAATGGATTTTTCTTATTGGCTCTATAAATTGAAAACTAAAAAATTGAAAAAGAATATTAGACCATAGTAACGTCGCCAAAGTATCGTAGTGAAAATTATTGATACCAAAAGGATGAAAAATATTGACCCCAAAAAAAATAAAAAATGACAACATAAGCGATAATCTTTTTCTTATTAGGAAAAAGGTGTAAGCACTCAAGAGAAATACAAACACTATGTAACTATGTCTTAAAAATAAAATAAGTTCATTATTTCCATTATGTAACCATAAACTTAACTTTATTAAAGGATATAATAATAATCCAAATGGTATAAATGCAGAGTAATCATCAATGAAAGGACGCTGGCCTTTAATAAAACGAAGTGAGGTTGCAATTGGGAGACTCTCATCACTAAGAGGACCTACAAAATAACTGATAAAAATGATTAATGCGCAAAAAAATAGTCCCAAAATGATGATCAAATAATAATCTATATTTACATTTTTTTGCATTTGTTCTCCTAACAATGTCTCCTCTTACCCACTTGCCTGTGTATCATATAATGGATTCATATCAAAGAAAAAACTATTTTTCCTTGGGTTCATAAACTTAATACAACTGCGTAGGGCTGGTTGACAATTGCCTATAAAATAGGCTCGTGTTAAATTACAACAACAAAATGCACTGATTCCGTATTTAACAAAATTATTCATTTTTGTTATTATTTGGAATCTGGATATTTATCCAAGATATTTCTCAGGTATCGCTAACCCTATATCGAATGCCTAATCAACTGAATTTCAATTACAGGATGTAGAAAGAAAATGAAAGGAATCGTTTTAGCTGGCGGGAGTGGAACACGTTTATACCCTTTAACTAAAAGTGTATCCAAGCATTTGTTGCCTGTTTATGATAAGCCTTTGATTTATTATCCTTTATCTGTCCTCATGCTTGCGGGGATCAGGGAAATTCTCATTATTTCTACTCCCCAGGACCTACAAAATTATATGAATCTCTTGGGCGATGGAACGGATTTTGGCATCCGATTGCAATACGAGGTTCAGCCCAAACCCGAGGGTATTGCTCAGGCTTTTATAATAGGTGAGGATTTTATTGGCGATAATGGAGTTTGCCTCATTTTAGGCGACAATATTTTTTGGGGCCAAGGATTTACTACAAAACTCAAAGAAGTAGCCTCACAAACGATGGGTGCAACAGTATTTGGATATCAGGTTAATGATCCGACCCGCTTTGGAGTTGTAGAGTTTGATAAAGACCTTAAAGTACTATCCATAGAAGAAAAACCAGAATTTCCTAAATCACATTTTGCTGTAACGGGATTGTATTTTTATGATAATAATGTGGTCCAAGTTGCTCATGATGTACGACCTTCACTTCGGGGTGAATTAGAAATCACCAGCATTAATCAAGCTTACCTTGAACGCGGTATGCTAAATGTTGAACTGCTGGGACGTGGTTTTGCCTGGCTTGATACCGGTACCCATGATAGTCTTCTGGAGGCGGCCTCATTTGTAGAAACAATTGAAAAAAGACAAGGATTTAAAGTTGCATGTCTTGAAGAAATTGCCTGGAGGAACGGTTGGTTAAATGATCAAGAAATCTCCAAAGCTGCTTTTGCTTTATCAAAAAATAGTTATGGAGAATATCTCTTCTCTTTGTTAAGAAACCCTTAGAATGGATGAGATGATTCAAAAATAAAACTATATGGTTGATTTTTGCAATTAATTTTTGGTTTTGCTCATGCGGATTTTTTTACTTCATTATTTTGAGCTTGATATTATGGATGACCTAGACTTAAAAACGAAAGCACGATTGTCAAAAAAAATTGCCATTCTGCAATCTAATTATATCCCTTGGAAAGGTTATTTTGACATGATCGCTGCGGTCGATGAGCTCATTCTTTTTGATGATATGCAATTTACTCGACGTGATTGGCGTAATCGTAATCAAATTAAAACATCCCAAGGGCTCCAGTGGTTAACTGTTCCCGTGAAAGTTAAAGGCAAATATTTTCAGAGTATCCGGGAAACTGAAATTGATGGTGAGGATTGGGTGCAAAATCATTGGAAAACATTAACACAAAATTATCGACGCGCTCCTTATTTTGACGAAATTGCTGCTTGGCTTGAGCCACTTTACCTAAACAACTCCTATACGCATCTTTCCGTATTAAACCACCAATTTATAAAAGCCATATGTCATTATCTAGGGATAAAGACGGCGATTAAAAATTCATGGGATTATATTTTAGTAGAGGGAAAAACAGAGCGATTAGCTAATTTATGTCTCCAAGCTGAAGCTGCGGAGTATATTTCAGGACCCGCCGCTATGGATTACATCGAAGAAGATGTGTTTACTGCCCACGACATTAAACTTACTTGGTTTGACTACACTGGTTATGAGGAATATCCTCAATTGTGGGGAGAATTTATCCACCAAGTTTCGATTCTTGACCTGTTATTTAATTGTGGGAACAATTCATCAACTTACATGAAGTATTTAAATACATG
This sequence comes from Legionella sp. PC997, assembly GCF_014109825.1. Lineage (NCBI taxonomy): Bacteria > Pseudomonadati > Pseudomonadota > Gammaproteobacteria > Legionellales > Legionellaceae > Legionella > Legionella sp. PC997. The sequence continues at coordinate 211,778 of NZ_CP059576.1, read as the reverse complement.
AAACTTTCAATTGTAACTACCCTTTATAAATCTGAGGCTTTTATTCAAGAATTTTATCAAAGAATAACGCTAATCGCGCAGAAATTCGCGAATGATGATTATGAAATCATTTTTGTAAACGACGGTTCACCTGATAAAAGTCTTGAACACACAGTGTACCTCACTGAACATGACAAGCATGTTGTGGTAGTCGACCTTTCACGTAATTTTGGCCATCACAAAGCAATGAGAGCCGGACTCGAATACTCCCGAGGTGACTATATATTTTTGATTGACAGTGATTTAGAAGAAGAACCTGAGTGGCTAATCGCTTTTTCTGAACACATGGAAAAGGAGCAATCTGATGTAGTATATGGAGTGCAGGAGTCTCGTAAAGGCAATTGGTTTGAACGGTGGAGTGGGGAAATTTATTATGTATTCCTAAATTGGTTAATAAATATTGATCATCCTAAAAATATAACCACCGCTCGCTTAATGACCAGACGATATGTGGACTCTTTGTTACGTCATAAAGAAATCGAGTCCGTTATTTCCTGTTTATGGGTGATCACTGGATTCAAGCAATGTGCTTACACGGTAAAAAAACATACAAAGAGTACCACTACTTACAATTTTTTTAAAAAAATTAATCATATGATCAATGCAGTTACCTCTTTTAGTGCCACCCCGCTGCATATGATTTTCCTGTGCGGAATTTTTGTTTTTTTAGGTGCTATTGGTTATGCAACACTCCTAATTATTCAACGATTTTTGCTGGCAACTCCACTGAATGGTTGGACGTCCATAATGGTTTCAATTTGGTTATTGGGTGGTATGATCATTTCGTTTATAGGAATAATAGGAATTTATTTGGCAAAGATATTTTCTGAGACCAAACAACGCCCTTATGTAATTATTAGGAATATTTATGGAAAAAGTAATTGAGGATATTAATACCAAATATGAACGGCATTATGCGAGCAGAAGCAGTTTGAAAGTCTATCCAACTGAGTTTGTTGTACGAACAATGCTTGCGAATTACCCAGGATTGAACTTTTTAAAACCAGTACCAGGTAATAAAATTCTAGACGTTGGTTTTGGTGATGGAAGAAACACCACTCTCCTTTGTGATCTTGGATTGGATGTGAGTGGCATTGAAATAACCCAAGGGATTGTAGATCAAACACAGCAAAGACTGACAAAAATGGGATATAACCCCGATTTGCGAGTGGGCAGAAACTCCATTATCCCTTTTGCTGACGCTGAATTTGATTATATTTTAGCATGCCACTGTTGTTATTACTGTGATGAAAATGAAACCTTGCTCGATAATCTTAATGAATACTCAAGGGTATTAAAGAAAGATGGGTATTTAATTGCCTCTGTTGCTAATAAATCATCCTATATCTTTGAGAATGCACAAGAACTAAAAGATGGAACTTTAACTATTGCTAAAGACCCCTACAACAATCGTAATGGATATCGATTACAAGCTTTTTCCAGTAAAGAAGACATTGAGGACTATTTCTCGCCTCTCTTTAAAAATTTTTCTTTCGGCTCTGCTGATAATGATTATTATGGGATTACTGAACGCGTATTTTGGGTAGTATGTCAAAAGAGGTAATAAATGAAAAATGATTTCCGTTATTGCTGTCCTGAATTGAAATGTGAACGTGCGATTTTGTCCAGTCAAAATGATGGGTTGCATTGTCCTAATGGACATTTCTTCCCCTTTATTCAAAACACAAATGCTCCTATTTTTGCGTGTGAAGCAGATAATGCTAATGATTACGCCCAAGAAGATGCAGTGACCATTCATGACAATTCGTTCCAATGGGTTTTTCAAACTTTTGGAACCGATGAATCCACTTTAAGAAAAAATTTAGTTTCCCGTTTAAATTTATCCCCAGGCCAGACCATTCTGGTGACAGGAGCTGGTTCGGGTAATGATCTCCCCTTTCTTGCCCAAAATTTACGTGGAAAAGGGACTATTTATGCGCAAGATATATCCAAACAAATGCTCATAGCAGGCATAGAAAAATACAGTTCTAGTCTTAAAGAATTTGGTGTAGAGGTATTTTTCTCAGCAAGTGATGCGACAAATCTCCCCTTTGAAGATAATTTTTTTGATGCTGCTTATCATTTTGGGGGACTTAATTTATTCTCTGATATTCAGAAAGGGATATCGGAAATGGATCGCGTTGTTAAACCGGGTGGACAAGTGCTCATCTGTGATGAAGGAATAGCTCCCTGGCTTAAGGAAACTGAGCTTGGGAAGATGCTTATTAAAAATAACCCACTGTACGCTTATGAAGCTCCGTTGTCTCTCATTCCCGCCAATGCTAGAGCGGCAAAGTTATCCTGGGAACTTAGTCATTGTTTTTATGTCATAGAATTTACGGTGGCAGATACAGCACTCCCCATTAATATTGATATCCCTCATAGGGGTAAACGAGGCGGAAGCATCCGTTCACGTTATCTTGGACAGCTTGAAGGAGTGGATCCCGCTTTGAGAGATAAGGTGTATGCAGTGGCAGAAAAACTTGGTATGAGCAGAGTTGAATACTTAGAGCGATTGCTAAAAATGGGTTGTGAGTTGTAATTGATTTTGGAGATAAAATGAAGGATCGCCTCAAACATGCAATACCTTTTAATTGGAAAAAACGAGGATTAGTGTTCGAACCGAATATTCCTGGTTTTAGTTATGGCTCACATCCTTGTGCAATCCATTACCAAGATGACATTTTTATCGTTGCATTTACATGCCGTGATTCAAAAAGCCGTTCACATATTTTCCTATCTTATGCCACTGTGTTTGAGGGACATATGTCACTTATCGGGACTCCTAAATTGGCACTCACTCCTGGAGCTCCTGGTTACTTTGACTGCGACGGGGTAATCAGTGTTTGTTTTGTAACCAATAAGAATCAACATTATTTATATTATGTAGGATGGCAAAATCTACCGGAAGAGTTATGGATCTGTGATACAGGCAGAGCAATTCTAAATGGTGAAAATCTCACTTTAGAGAAAGAATTCCTAGGACCTGTTCTAGGCCGAGATAAAAATAACCCACTTTTTGCAGCAGCAACTGCATTCCATATCAAAGATGATATTTGGCATACCTGGTATAACTCAGGCATAAAATGGGAGAAACTGGAGCATGGTTGGCACCATCATTATGGTATCCATCACGCGCAATCACACAATGGTATCGATTGGGTTTGCGACCCTGGAATGTGTATTCCATTTGCAGATGAATATGAGTATGCTTTTGGTCGTCCGAGCGTCTATTATAACGAGGGAATTTACTACATGTGGTTTGCTCATCGCGCCACAAAAGAGATTGCGACTTATCGGATCGGCTTTGCTTCATCTTCTGACGGATTAAACTGGGATCGTAATGATAACTTGGCAGGTATTGATGTATCCTCTGAAGGCTGGGATAGCGAAATGATTTGTTACCCCTATATTTTTGAACATCAAGATCAACTCTATATGCTTTATAATGGCAATGATTATGGAAGAACCGGGTTTGGCCTGGCGGTACTGGAGGATCTTCAATGAAAAAAATTATTTTAGCGGGCAATGCAATTACAGCCAATATTCTGCTTGATTATCTAGCACAAGACCCACGTTATAAAGTAGTAGGGCTTACAGTCGATGATGACTTCATTGACACAAATGGGGCTCCTGGTGCTCCCTCTATTCCTTTATCGAATCTGGTTTCTGATTATAACCCCCATGATCATTCGATAATTATGGCTATGGGATATCACGACATTAATCGGAGTCGTGAGTCAATGTTTCATCGCCTTAAAGCAATGGGTTATCTAATTGAGTCATATATTCATCCTGATGCTAAAGTTTATACCCGACAACCTCTTGGTGAGGGTTGTGTTGTTTTACCTTCAGCAGTTGTTGAACCCCACGTCACAGTAGGTGCGAATACTATGATCTGGGCTAATGTAACTTTGGCGCATCATTCCAGCATAGATGAGCATTGCTGGGTTGCGTCCGGCGCGGTGATTTCTGGACAAGCCCAAGTGAAGCGCAACACATTCATCGGAGTGAACGCAACAATTGTTAATGAAGTAGTAGTTGATGAGTACTGCATTATTGGTGCTGGGGCTTTAATAACCAAAAATACAAAACCCTCAAGTGTTCATTTAGCACGTTCTGGTGAGGAACTCCGCTACTCATCACAAGAATATGTGAAATTTTTTGGAGTTTAAAAACATGAATCAGCGTTTAGTTTCGGTTTTAGCGAATGTGTTTGGTTTACGAACGGATGAAATAAAAGTTGAATTGACTAAAGCGAATTTGGGAAGTTGGGACTCCCTTAAACAGATGGACTTAGTAATATCGCTCGAACGAGAGTTCAATGTTGCGTTAGAAATACCTGATATTATTCGAATGGATTCAGTTGGACAAATCATTGACGTTCTCGCAAATAAAGGAGTTGATCTTGGAGCTTAGAGGTGCAATTGCCCTGGTTACTGGGGGCGCGAAAGGACTAGGCTTGGCAATTGCTACTTATTTATATGAGCAGGGTGCCAAGGTTCTAATCGTAGATTTGGATGCTCGAGCTCTGGATGACTTACCCCAAGGTTTGGAAGGTTATGTTCTTGATGTGACCCAGCCCAATGAAGTAAAAAATGTTATCCAGGAGATCATCACTTGCCACGGTCGCATTGACATTTTAGTGAATAATGCGGGGGTCATCTTTAGCAAACCTCTAGTGAGCATCATGAATGCTCCCGATATCATGCATGATTATGAAAGCTTTCGCCAATGTATTACTAAGAACATGGATTCTGTATTCATAATGACCGCAGCCGTTGTCGAGCACATGGTAATGAAAAGAATTAAAGGGGCCATCGTAAACATTAGTTCAATTAGTGCCCGCGGTAATGAAGGACAAATTGCTTACTCTGCAGCAAAAGCGGGAGTTGATGCGATGACAGTCACTTTATCTAAAGAACTTGGGAGGTTGGGTATTCGGTGTAATGCAGTAGCACCAGGCTTTATAAACACTGATTCCACCCGACATGCACTTAATGAATCCATAATCAAACACATTCAAACCAATACACCCCTTCGGAGACTTGGCGAGGCAAATAATGTAGCTCTTGCAGTAGCTTCTCTGATCACCAATGATTTTATGAATGGTGTGGTACTGGATGTTAACGGCGGATTGACCATTTAAAATGATACGATTAGAGAAAAAAGGGTATGAACAAATATATCGACTCTATTTAAGTTGCCCATTTTTTTTCCCATTAATCGCAGCGGTACTACTCGATGAGCAGGATGGTGTAGTCTATGTTAATGATCAAAATACCCCCTCCCAAATTTATGTGGAACATGCCTTTGGATTTGCACAAATATTTGGCAATATGGACTCTCGCTTTGAGCTCGAACTAGAAGACTATTTACTCCTCGATAAAAATTTTCATTCCGATAAAGTTCGTCTGTATGCTGCTTATGCTCCCGAATTTATACTAAAACCTCAATATGAGCCGCTGAGATCCTATAGGCAACGCTTCGTGCTTGGCTCTGAATATCAAATGGATACGCCAACCCTCTTGAAACAATCAGGAAAAATAAATTTCTCAGGAGTAAATCAAACAAATATTGATCTAATCGAGAGCCACTTTCATTTAGTTTCAAGATTTTGGCGAAATGAGTCTGATTTTATCCAGAAGTCTAATGCGATTGTGGTTTTATATGACGGAAAATTAGCCTCCATCTGTTATGCCGCAGCCGAAGCCAATCACTGTACAGAGATTGATGTGCTGACCCTACCTAATTATAGAAATTTGGGACTAGCGAATAAGGCTGTTCTTTGTTTTATTCATCACTGCCTTGAAATAGGATTAACTCCATGGTGGGATTGTTTCACTAATAATTCCGGTTCTATGATGCTCTGTAAGTCAGTAGGTTTTAAGGCAATGAATGATCCTTATCTTTTTTTCACTATCAATAAATAAGGTAGTAAAAATTGAACAATGCTCAATAATATTCTACAAAACTTTTGAAGAGAACATATGAATAAATATTTCCATAACTTAGGTTTACTATTCGATGAGGTTGCATTAGAAAATGCAATCCAACCTGCTCTTCGTTATCCTGAACAATCCCTTACCTATGAAGAATTGATGGATTGGTCCCAACGATTAGGTGCTTTTTTACTTGCCAAAGGAATGAAGCCTGGTGATGTGGTTGCAATTGGAAGTAGTAAACAATTTTTGACCTATGCCCTCATGATTGCGTCCATTCGGTTAGGTATCGCCTATGTCAATATGGATGTCGCCGCCCCCTTGGCCCGCAATTTACCCATTATGCATGTGAGCCAAGCGGTATTTTTATTTTATGATGATCCAACGTACAGCAAACAAATGCACGATTTAGCCAATGCAAGTAAAATCCAAGCGATTGAACTTACACCGGATACCTTTCCGTCGATCACAGCAGGTGATCGGAAACGGCAAACGCAGTTAATGCAACAAATAGATGGCTCTACGATTGCCTATGTCATGTTCACTTCAGGCTCTACAGGAACGCCCAAGGGCGTTGCGGTAACCCATCAAAATGTACTGCATTTTATCTCTTGGGGTAATCAGTATTTTAAAATAAAAAAACAGGACAATTTTGCTCATTTGAGTCCTTTGTACTTTGATAATTCGGTCTTTGATTTTTATGTAGGATTATTTTCTGGAGCCTCATTGAGTCCTGTACCGCGCGAGTTGTTGACTAAACCCTATGAACTTGTCGCTCATGTAGGCAAGATGCAATGTACTATTTGGTTTTCAGTACCCTCCTTATTAATCTATTTAGTCACCCTGAAAGCAATGGAAATCAAAGTACTCTCAAAGTTACGCCATATTATTTTTGGTGGTGAAGGTTATCCCAAGGCGGAACTAAAAAAACTTTATGAGTTGTTTTCCAAACAAGCAATATTGACTAATGTTTATGGACCTACTGAATGCACATGTATTTGTAGCGCTTATGAGTTAAATGATGATGATTTCCAACAGCTAAGTGGGCTTCCGCCCTTAGGGAAACTCAACCCTAATTTTGATTATCTTATTCTTGATGAACATGACCAAGAAGCTCCCGAGGGTGAGCTCTGTCTTCTAGGGCCGAATGTTGCGGCAGGTTATTTTAACGAATTAGAACGCAGTGCAAAATCGTTTATAACTCTTACGGAACCAAAACGTTTTATGAAACGTATGTATCGGACTGGAGATCTAGTTCAAGAAATAGATGAAGAATTACATTTTGTTGGACGAAAAGACAACCAGGTAAAACACCTGGGGTATCGTATTGAATTAGAAGAAATAGAACATGCTTTGGTAAAATTTACGCAAATAAATCAAGCAGCAGTTGTTTATCATCGAACCAATGTAGCCTATGGAAAACTTATTGGTTTTGTGGCCAGTTCTGACGATGTCGATGAACAAACCCTTTTAGGAAATTTAGGTGAAGTACTGCCAACCTATATGATCCCAAGTCGCATCATTGTAAGAAAAGAATTACCTAAAAATCCAAATGGAAAAGTAGATCGGCAACAACTCCTTTTACAATGTGCAGACTAATAATGAATGAATTAATCCAAAAATTTCCGGGCCTATTTCAATTCATTCGTTACAGTGTTGTGGGGGTGATTAATAATTTTATTGGTTACCTTATTTATTTGCTCGTCACTTTTTTTTGGCTTGAGCCCAAAATAGCGATTACTCTTTTTTATCCAATAGGCGCCTTGATAGGTTACTTTAGCCATTTCAAATATTCATTCTCTTATCAAGGAACACATCTCGCCCTACTACGATATGGGATCGCCCATTTTATAGGCTATGGGATTAACTTTATCATGTTATTGGTTCTTGTAGATAAACTTAAGTTTCCGCATCAAGCAATCCAAGCAATCGCTATTTTTGTAGTTGCTTGTGCCCTGTTTCTAATGTTTCGATACTTTGTTTTTCCAGCTGAAAATCATAAAAAAGGAACACCTCCGGATTTTGAGGTTGTATCTTAAATTCAAAATAAAAGGAAAAGGAAAATTATTCCAGAGGTAGTTAATTACCAGATTTGTTCAAATGTCTTTTATTGAATTTCATCCTTTCCTATGTCTACTTTTAAAAAGACTAATTTAACTAAGAAGTAGATGCTGAAAAAGAAACTGATACGGCTTCTTCAGCTAGGGCTTTTTTGCGTTTAAGACGCATAATCGGCTCTTCCAAATACTTAAATGATAGACCTGCAACTCCAATGGTTAAACCCATGCATGATATATAAATAAAAGCGACATACAGAGCATTATCATGAGGTACATAATTACGAATAAACCATATAGTCAAAAATACAACAATTGGATGAAACATATAAATTCCGTAAGAAATTGTTCCTAAGTAATTAAATACCTTATTTTCACATTTAAAAAAACTTCGAGGATTACATGAAACATTTAGAATTAACGATAAAAATATGAAAGGTACCAAGGAAGCTTCAATGTAGTGGGATATCCCATGAGTGTTACACGAGATTAACCAAGCAATAGATATATAAGTTAATAATTGTGTTATAGGATTAAAAATAATATTTAATATTCTGGTTTTTTGAGTAAATAATAACCATGCGCCAAATGCACCTACTGCCATATTTTCAATTGGGAATAGGCGAAGTAAAAATTTAGCCAATAAGCTTGTGAAGTGATTTGAATAAATATGACTAATAAACGCGGGTAGAATGAACAATTCAAAAACCAATTTTATTATAATGAATGAAACCATCATCACAAGGACTGACTTTTTAAATCGAATAAGTAATAATGGCCAAATCAAATAAAATTCATTTTCGACTCCCAATGACCATATATGAGAGGCTCCATTAACAACATTGTCTACTAATCCAGCAATATTGGGAATGAATAAAAGAAGAAGAAATGTTGATAGAGGATGAATGGGTTCATGATATGAGGGTATTAAACCATAAAACCCTAAAAACATGAGAAAACTGAGGCTCACAATCAATATCTGTAAGGGTACTATGCGTAAAATACGCCCCAAATAGAATTTTTTTAAATTAATTTTTGTCGTCTGATTTTGTTCTTCGAGCAGTCTATACGTAATTAGAAAACCACTTAATACGAAAAAAAGCAATACAGCCTCATGGCCAGATAAAAAATAATGATTATATTTATCGGCATTTTGATAACCAAATAATCTCAAAAATACCCCGGTATGTTGTATGAAAACACATAGGGCAGCAATAGCCCGTAAACCATTAAGTCCTGGAAAAAAGCGGTGTTGCCCTAATACCTTCATTATTATTCCATAAGTGTTGATAAATTTTACATTACGCCATTAAAATCCTGTTGGATGAACCAGAATTATAAAGAATGGGTCTTCATAATAAAAGTGATGTTTGTCGAATAAAAAAACTTCCCAACAAAAAACATCCCGATAAAAAATGGATAACCAGTACAGTGTATGCCACTTTTGTTTTCCAATCGAATGGCTGATTCAAAAGGCAAACAGCCGAAAATAAGAATAAAATATAACACGATGAAATCAGTCCCCAACCGTAGTTGCCATTAACCCAATTAGGGTATTCAGCCAAAAAAGAAAACGAAGCCACCGCAAGCAAAAAAGTTAGCCAGGCGAGGATTAGATAAAGATTAATTTTCTCGAAATACAAGATGAATATAGATAATGGAAATGCAATTGATAAAAGTAATGAAATAATTATATGCGGGGAAAAATGTGACCAAACCAAAAAAGGTGCAATAATAGTTTTAGAATTGTGTAAAGGAACGCTGCTATCTATAAAAGTAAAATACCATTGATACAGTAAAACAAGGAGGGAGGGAATAGCAACTAAAGCACATTTAATAAACGCTTGAAAATAATGGTGGGAGTTAAAGTTTAAAATCAAAATCGCCACACATAAAATCGGTAAGTATGCCAAAGAAAAATTTGGTTTACACAATATACTGATTAGGCTAAGAATTCCCATTATTAGAAATGAAGACCACCGTTCCGCTCGAATCTCTTTAACAGAATAATAGAATAACAATAAATTAAAAGGCATTGCTAGAATCAAAGTAGAATTATGCCATTGATTAGGGACAATATTCCCTATTACGACATGGTAGTTATTGATACAAACTGACACTCCGCTGCAACTATAATAACTAAGTACCGGCATAATAAAGATTAAGCTGAAACTCACTAACGCAATTCCTTTCCCCTTCACAGGACAATTATTTCTTAAAATATGATAAGAAATTATATATTTAGCTACTGTTAATAGAGCAAGCAACACAATTGATGCATAAGCAATATGATTATATTGTTTTGAAAAACCACTAATAATATAAACCAACCTGTACCAAAGGGAGTACACTGGAAAATGATGGGTGGAAGCTGCATCTAAAACCGCTTGTGCATGTACATGCAGGTCGCTTACCCAATGAACATTCGTTCCCTGCCAAACTGCGAATAAAAAGGCACAATAAAATATTAAGATGCTGATAATGAATGTAATTATCAAGCCAAAATAAAGATCTTTATTATTTAGGATGGGAGATGCCAATCCGTTGGTGCGATAATTCATAACCGTCCTGAATTTCTAAATAGAGAAAAACGGCCTATTTTACCATAAATACCAAGGATTCAGCCACCAAAATGATTGACCACTCTAATAAGTATTCTTCTGGGATTTTAAAAATTTGTATGCCAAAATGCTTATTAATCAAGTTTCTAAGAACTCCCGCTGACAGAAATAATTATAAAAATGAATCAAATACTATTCAATAGACCATATAAAACAGGTAAAGAGCTGCATTATATTGCAGACTCTCATCTTAATAATCAACTTTCTGGCGACGGCCGATTTACCAAACGTTGCCATGCCTGGCTTCAAGAGCAAACAAAGAGCCAGAAAGCGCTATTAACCCACTCCTGTACCGCAGCCTTAGAGATGGCTGCTATATTACTGGATATAAATCCGGGGGATGAAATCATTATGCCCTCTTATACTTTTGTATCTACTGCCAATGCATTTGTGCTTCAAGGGGGTAAACCCGTTTTTGTTGATATACGTGAGGATACCCTGAACCTTAATGAGCAACTCATTGAAGCTGCCATTACATCAAAAACTAAAGCTATAGTCCCTGTACATTATGCTGGGGTTGCCTGTGAAATGGATGCGATTATGGATATAGCGAAGCGGCATGATTTGAGGGTAGTTGAGGATGCTGCTCAAGGAGTCATGGCAAGTTACAAAGGTAATACTTTAGGAGGTATTGGTGATCTGGGTGCCTATAGCTTTCATGAGACTAAAAATATCATCTCTGGAGAAGGCGGTGCACTTTTAGTAAATAACCCTGATATGGTGATGCGAGCAGAAATAATCCGAGAAAAAGGAACTAATCGCAGTAGATTTCTCCGTGGAGAAGTGGATAAATACACTTGGCAAGATGTGGGCTCATCTTTTCTACCAAGTGACATGATTGCTGCATTTCTTTGGGCTCAACTTGAAGATGCCGAAAACATTACCCAACAACGTTTATTGATCTGGAACTATTATCACCAACTTCTTGAATCTTTAGAAACTAAAGGGGTTCTTCGTCGTCCCATAGTACCCCCTCACTGTAATCACAATGCTCATATCTACTATGTGCTGCTCGCTCCAGAAGTAAATCGCCATGTTATTCTCAGCAAACTCAAAGAAAAAGGTATCTTTGCGACCTCTCATTATGTGCCATTGCATTCCTCAGAAGCAGGTCTGCGTTTCGGTACAAGCCATGGTAGTTTAGCTCTGACTGAGTCACTTTCAGAAAGAATACTTAGATTACCCTTGTGGGTTGGCCTAACATCCGCACAACAGGAAATGATTGTTGAACATCTTAGCAATGCTATAAGCAATTAAGTTTTAAGTGTTCCAGATACCATTGTACGGTTTTTCTTATCCCTGTTTCGAATGATTCTTGGGGTTTCCAGTTCAATTGTCTGCTTATCTTGGTTGCGTCAATTGCATAGCGCTTGTCGTGACCAGGCCTATCTCCTGTAAAGATTATCAGATCTTTTAATCGAGAATTATTAGATGCTTTCAATTCTTCTAACGTATCGCAAATAGCATGTACAACCTGAATATTTTGCAATTCATTATAACCACCAATATTGTAAGTCTCTCCTACTATCCCATGCAGGGCCACTTCTAATAACGCTTTAACATGATCCTCAACATACAACCAATCTCGTATTTGAGTTCCTTTTCCATAGACAGGGATAGGTTTCCCCATAAGCGCATTTTGAATAGTTTGGGGGATTAGTTTTTCTGGATGCTGAAACGGACCATAGTTATTCGAACAATTCGTAACCAGAACAGGTAAACCATAAGTTTTATGCCAGGCACGAACCAGATGATCAGAACTCGCTTTACTAGCAGAGTAAGGGGAACTGGGTGCGTATTTTGAATTCTCGTGAAATAAAGGTAACTCTATATTGGGATCGTTTTGATCCTCGGGATGAGGCAAATCCCCATAAACTTCATCCGTAGAAACATGATGAAAACGAAAACTATTTTTTTTATCTGCGGTCAAAGTGTCCCAATATTGCCTGGCTTGTTCCAGTAAATTATAAGTACCCACTATATTGGTTTGGATAAACTGAATTGGAGTTTTTATAGACCGATCCACATGCGATTCAGCAGCTAAATGCAGGATGATGTCTGGTTTAAATTGAGTGAAAACTCGACTTATTGCGACTTCATCACATATATTTTCCTGTTCAAATCGGTAACGAGGGTGATTCTTTACTGAATAAAGAGAGGCGGGATTCGCAGCATAGGTCAAGGCATCAATATTCGTGATGAAGTGTTCAGTATGATGGATGAGGTGTCTGATGAGCGCCGAACCAATAAACCCGCTACCCCCAGTGACTAAGATCTTTTTACTGTTTTCCATGAGTGAACCAATTTCCTTTTAAAGTAATGATTCGATTTTACAGTTAAAAGAGGCTCGATGGAACGTATTAAATTGTTCTAAGGTACAGCTAAATCCGCCATTCAAAACGGATATACTTTAGAGGGGAATAATTCCTTTTTGGTTATGCAGCTTTATCCTGGTTTGCCACTAGAACTATTTTTTTATTAATCCTACCATCGGTAATAGTCTGACCAATTTGTTGATTACTATATAAAGTAAACGCATGGTCCTTATCCATGTTATTGAGTAATGCTTCATTTTCAGCGAGATAAGATAAAACATAACGAAACAGATTATGCGACGATTTTATGCGGCTGTTGTATTTTCCATCGTATTCGTCACCCCAAAGAATTGATAAAAAAGCCCCTTGTCGTTCGATAACCTCTTCAGGATTTCGGATCCCTTCCCGAGTACAGTGTTTAAAAATATACGGACCATGATCTCCGGCAATAATAATGATCGAATTTTTATCCCTTGCTCGAATCGTATCCACCATTGACACTACAAATTGCGACGTAGAATTTATTCGTTGGCTGTATTTTTGTATTTCCTCTGCTTCATTACAGTGATTAATTGTCTTGGAATTGGTATCTGAATGAGCAGGGAAAGTAAATGCATGGATATAAGTAAAATTAGGATGGTCTAAATTCAATTTCTTTAATTTTTGGAGGGTTTCAGTAATAAACGCATTCCTATCATTATGGGCAAGTTCGTTTGGATCAAAAAATAAAACCTTTTTTTCTTCTTTGAATAAAACACTCAGGTTTACGGGAGATAAGAAACTAAGAATAGATAAGACTTTTTCTTTTATGCTGTTAAGAGAAGGTCTTAACTTATTGGTCACGTTAAAATAGCAAAGATCTGCTGAACAATTATCTAATAAAAATACATCCAGTTCATGCATGATATTTATCTTATAACCATTATCTCTAAAAATATCGTACAGTTTTCCCTCATTTAATATGTGTCTTAATCGTAAAATAGGATCCACTTGATACGCATTTAAATCCTGGTATTTATAACTTAAGTTAAAATAAGTAAATAACGCATATTGCGTTGCTTGTAAGGAAGTATAAAAATCCGGGTAATTAACAAACCCCTTTTGTTCTAATTCATTCAGAAATTGATGATGATCATTTTGTATGCCCAACCGATTTAAGCCATTAATATTAGTTAAGCTGTCTGCGAGGATAAAATATACGTTTTTTTTATTTTTTAAGACAATTTGTGGCTGATGTTTATTTGGTGTTTGAGGAGCATCGAAATTTAATTTCGGAGTAATGGTTTTCCCCAAATTAAAAAGATTAAGCAGCAAGAAAATCAAAACAAACATTTTGCTTTGCTTTTCGAATAGAAAAAAGCCCAGGCAGAAAAATGCTGTGCCAAAAAAAGTAAAAAGCAACCATTTTGAATAAACCGAATTGTTTTGCAAATAAACCAAATAAGGTAATTCTGGATTATTAAAGACAGAATGTCTCATCATTATTAAGAACAATACCAGTAAGATACCATAGGTTATTTTCAGGCTCAGGGACTCATTAATTCTCAAGACCTTTGTTAAAAAAAACATTGAGAATAATAGTCCACACCCATTTATACATAATAAAATTAAAAATGAGATAAATATCTCAAATAGAGAAAAACTATTAAAATTATTTGATGCATAGAACAACAAAGGGTACAGAAGCACAAGGAACATTAATGCATATAAGTTCGAGGTTTTTTTCAAAAAATTACTCATGATCTTAGGAGTTCATTGCTTTGAGTAGATACAGCGTTCTGTACGAATTTTTGATCTGCACTTTATTTAAAATATCAAAATGTTTCGCACATTCTTCTTCAAAAGCGTGTTGATTATAAAATGCAAATAAATGTTCAAAGCCTCTTTTCCGAGCCAATAACTGCTTCACCCAGGAATCCTCAGGAGCAATAAATTCAATAATTAAATAATTAGACATTTTCTTGAAATAATTTAACACCATTGAGAACGTACAATTATTCGATATGCATAAATGATGAATCAATGCCAATGCCATAATGCAATTAATCTTTTTATTGATGATGCGACTGGAAAAAGAATCTCGCTCTTGATTATCAAAGCCAATACTCGGAGTGGGATTAGTAATATCAATCACTAAAGGAATTATAGAAGCGACATCCGTTGCCCTATTGATTAAATAATTTTGATCTACAGCGATAGGATCAATATCGGTACTAATAACTAAATCCTTTCCTTCAGCAATCAACCTTGAAAAATGACCATTATTTCCTCCTACATCCCAGATTGTTTTCGCCTCAATAAGTGATATCCATTGAGATATAATTTCATTTTTTTCTTTAAATGCATCTTCAGAATAATTAGTGATTTGATAATAATTGCTCCATTCAGTCTTTTTTTCTAAATAAGTTAGAGACTTAATAAAGCGCTCCATGTAGTTTAACAAACCCATTAGCCTGGATTTGCTCAAGGATCTAACTGGTTCCGATGCTGCGGAGGTATTATTAAAGCGCTTAAGATTTTTAGCATGCAAATGAACATTTAATTTAATAAATGGTGAGAAATGAGTACTTATAGGAAGCATGCCACTCACCAAATCCAAAGGAAATCCATCGATGTAACTGCTTAATGCCTTAGAAAAATTAAGCGATTTATATTTCATTAAGAGTAAGGGGCCTAAGAAATGACGACAGAATTGACCATATGCTCCCCAAGGTTGATTTTCTTTATAAAACTCAAAAGACAACGTATCAATGAAAATAGGCTTTCCATTCAATAATTGAATGTTAAAAATGGAAGCGTCCTTTAAGCACATGTCATACGCTAAAGCACGTTTTGCAATATCCAAAGTTAACAAAGCAGCAGCTTTTAATAAATGAAATGGCCACTCATAAGAATACGTAATAAACGGTATTTCTTGAGGATTAATAATAATCCGCTGTTCTGAGTTTTCTACGAGTTGATGGCCGATGAGCTTATTACTTTCACAAAGTTCAGCATATAAACCACTTTCCATTAAGTGCGAGTATTGTCGAAAATAGGCAGGAAAAATAATTCGCTGGATTTTTTTTAATTCGTTATTAAATAACACAAAACCACTGGGATCTCGAAATGAAGAAGGAAGCTGTGTGGCTGTTTGTGGCATTTCCATTGATTTACATCCAAAAATTAAGGGTTTTCAATTTCCTTTTTAGGGGCGGGTTGTTTTTTTGAGAATAATTTGCGAAAAAACGATAAAACCAATTCTTTAATTCGATGAAAAAACATTGCAACCATACCAAAAAATGCAATAAGTGACTGAATCAATAGACTTCCGGTTCCATAATCAAAATAAGCATAGGCCCCTTTAATGACAACAAGGTTCAATATCATGGCTTGAGTGATCAAAAACATTACTTTTTTTATTTTACTTATATTGAGTGCTTGCATTATTGACTAATTAGACTTTAAAAAAGCGCTACTTTAGCGGGCACCTTTTCTTTTGTCAAACAAATACCTTCAGGCCAACTATAAGATCTCCGACTGAATTTCAACAAAAAATCTTTTACTCCTTAAGCCTTGTAAGAACCAGTTCAAAAATTTATGATCTATTGACCTTCTAAGTATGGGACTACTGGAGAGATTATTGTGCTTAAGCGTATTTTTGATATTATCTTATCAGGTGCATTATTAATAATGTTCATGCCGATATTGGTTATTGTTGCATTATTAATCCGTTATCATTTAGGCTCACCAATCTTTTTTTATCAGAATCGTCCAGGATTACATGGAAAAACCTTCCGCCTGATCAAATTCAGAACAATGAAGGATGCATTTAATAAACACGGTGAATTATTACCCGACAAAGATCGCGTCACTCGCCTTGGCCATGTTTTAAGAGCGTGCAGTTTGGATGAATTACCCCAATTATGGAATGTTTTTAAAGGCGAAATGAGCTTTGTAGGTCCTAGACCTCTATTAATCGAATACCTCTCCCTTTATAATAGCGAGCAAAAAAGGCGCCATGATGTCAAACCTGGGATTACTGGCTTAGCTCAAGTTAATGGCAGAAATGCCCTGAATTGGGAAGGGAAGTTTACGTTAGACTTATGGTATGTTGATCATCAGTCTTTTTATTTGGATATTAAAATTTTAATGTTAACCATTAAAAAAGTATTGATGCGAGAAGGAATTACAGGTCAAGGGAGTGTCACCAACGAAAAATTTACAGGTAATAACCCATGAAATCTCTTGCTGTTCTTGGTGCTGGTGGACATGCTAAAGTTGTTGCTGATGCAGCACTCTGTGCAGGTTGGCAGAATATTGCTTTTTTTGATGACCGATGGCCGAGCACCGATCGCGTAGGGGCATGGGCAGTTAATGGAAATACCCAATCCTTTCTATCACAAGCTTCTGAATTTGATGGACTCATTGTTGCAATTGGGAATAATTCCATTCGCATGGAAAAAATCAACCATTTTTTAAATGAAGGAATCCCATTAGTCACCATCATTCATCCTTCAGCAATAATAAGTCCTTCTGCCAAGATAGCCGAAGGATCCGTAGTTTTTGCCAGAGCCGTATTAAACCCTGATTGCACCATTGGGGCGGGCACGATTATTAACACAGGTGCAATTATTGAACATGACTGTACCTTGGGGCAGGCAGTGCATATTTCGCCAGGCGTCAGTTTAGCTGGAAATGTGAGTGTGGGTAATTTAAGTTGGATTGGTATCGGCTCTTGTGTCCGCCAAGGTATTAAAATTGGCTCAGAAGTGATGGTTGGAGCAGGCTCGGTGGTTGTTCAAGATCTACCAGACTACTGTACCGCATTTGGCGTACCCGCAAAAATTAATAAAAAAAATTCATAGGATAAGATATGTTAAATACAGCATTTTCACCCTGGCCTAGTTACTCTGAAGAAGAGGCAGAACGAATACATCAAGTGCTTCTATCAAATAAGGTAAATTATTGGACTGGCAACGAATGCAGAGAATTTGAAAAAGAATTTGCAGCCTGGGCAGGTACTAAATATGCTGTTGCACTGGCAAATGGAACTATCGCACTTGATGTAGCCTTAAAAGCAATAGGAATAGGTGAAGGTGACGAAGTCATTGTGACTTCTCGAACCTTTCTCGCCTCGGCTTCCTCTATAGTGACTTGCGGAGGCACTCCGGTATTTGCCGATGTCGATGAAAACAGTCAAAATATTACCGTTGAGACCATTCGTGCGGTAGTAACTCCAAAGACTAAAGCAATAATCTGCGTTCATCTTGCGGGTTGGCCTTGTGATATGGACCCGATTCTTGAGTTAGCAGAAGAATTAAATTTATATGTCATTGAAGATTGTGCCCAAGCCCATGGAGCTCGATATAAAGGTCGTGCGGTTGGTTCAATAGGCCACATCGGAGCCTGGTCATTTTGCCAAGATAAAATTATGACTACTGGAGGCGAGGGGGGCATGGTCACAACCAATGATGAACAACTATGGTCTTCCATGTGGTCTTATAAAGATCACGGAAAATCTTGGGATGCCATATACAAGGAACCTATTGAGCCTGGCTTTCGTTGGGTTCATCGAAGCTTTGGTATAAATGGACGCATGATTGAAATTCAAGCGGTGATCGGGCGCTTACAACTTAAAAAAATGCCCACCTGGCATCAACAACGCCTGGGAAATTTAAAACAAATCCAAGAAGTAGCTTCCACTTTAAAAGGTCTAAGAGTTCCCCGGATTCCTGATGAAATTGTACATGCAGCTTACAAATGTTATGTGTTTATAGAAGAAAGCCAATTAGCTGTAGGCTGGGATCGTAACCGCATTTTAAAAGAGATTAATGAACGCGGGGTCCCCTGTTATCAAGGCTCCTGTTCCGAAGTCTATTTAGAAAAAGCATTTGATAATACAGGGTGGCGTCCGCATAATAGGCTCCCTGTAGCATCCAAGTTAGGTGAAACCAGTTTGATGTTTTTAGTTCATCCAAGTCTATTAAAATCAGAAATTGATAAAACCTGCCAAGTTCTTATAGAAGTGATGGAACAAGCAACCCAGGTGTAAGGTGTATGAAAGAATTAACTGAAACCATTGATATTAACATTCCTACTCATGAAATAAGAAACAGCCAATTTAAGCTTGCTGTTATTGACTTATTCGATGCCTTAAAAAAGTGGAAGTTATGGACCTATTTAGGCTGGAATGACATAAAAATCCGTTATCGGGGGTCAGTATTAGGTCCATTTTGGATCACCGCCAGTATGTTGGTTATTATTGTCGCTTTTTCTGTGGTATACAGTCAGCTGTTTCATCAATCAATAGCAGAGTATGTTCCTTTTTTTACAACCGGATATCTGGTATGGGTTTTAATTTCAGCTGGACTCGCGGAAAGTTGTAATACCTTTGTTGAGGCATCTCTGCTGATTAATGAAATCAAGTTACCCTACATTTTATATGTATTAAGGTTAACTTGGCGTCATGTCATCATATTTTTTCATAATGCCTTAGTCTATTGTGTTGTTGCACTTTATTTTCAAATACCCGTCAATTGGGCGATCCTGTATGTGATTCCAGGTTTATTTCTAATTATTGTAAATTTAATTTCTGCAGGTTTAATCTTATCTATATTGGGTACAAAATATCGGGATATTCCTCCTATTATTAATAGCTTGATTCAAGTAATGTTTTTTATTACTCCTATTTCTTGGAATGCAAACTTACTTCCAAACTCTGC
Organism: Legionella sp. PC997; assembly: GCF_014109825.1. Lineage (NCBI taxonomy): Bacteria > Pseudomonadati > Pseudomonadota > Gammaproteobacteria > Legionellales > Legionellaceae > Legionella > Legionella sp. PC997. The sequence continues at coordinate 192,100 of NZ_CP059576.1, read as the reverse complement.
CATTATCGTATTCAATCCATTAAATTATTTTATTGATTTAATTAGAATGCCTTTGCTAGGGCAAGCTCCGAATTGGGTGACATGGAATACCTGTCTTTTAATAACTATTATTTTATCCTCCATCTCATTTGTTCTGTTTGCTCGATTCAGAAGAAATATTCCTTTTTGGATTTAATTACGGAGTACGTTGTGTCTTTCATTGTCTGTAAAAATCTTTCACTTACCTATCCTGTTTATGATATTGATGCACGTTCTTTGAAAAGAGGAATCGCCAATATTGCAACCGGTGGTCTTTTAAGTAATGGGACAAGTGGCAAACTCCAAGTACAGGCTTTAAATAATATTTCGCTGCATTTAAAAAAAGGAGACCGTCTAGGATTAATAGGCCATAATGGGGCAGGAAAATCCACGTTACTTCGAGTTCTCTCCGGTGTTTATGAACCACTTCAAGGAACGATACACATTAAGGGAAATATCGTTTCGTTAATCAATATCAGCGTAGGCATGCAACCTACTCTTACGGGGTATGAAAACATCCGTATGCGGGGATTAATTCTTGGGTTATCAAACGATCAGATAAAAAGCATTATCAAAAACGTGGAAGAATTTACAGAACTTGGTGATTTTCTTTCAATGCCAGTTAAAACCTACTCCAGCGGCATGATGATCCGCTTAGCATTTGGTTTATCAACTGCTTTAGTACCCGATATTCTTCTAGTAGATGAAGTAATTGGAGTGGGCGATGCAAGTTTTATTGAAAAAGCCAAAAATCGCATGAATGAATATGTTAATCAATCCAATATAATGGTGCTTGCATCTCATTCAAATGAAATCATCAAACAATTTTGCAATTGCGTACTGTGGCTAGAACATGGAAGTGTAAAAATGTTTGGCGACGTCAATTCAGTGATGGATGTTTATGAAGGGAAAGTGCAACCGGCTTAATACGCTTGACATTTTTTTGTAACAAGACGTGTAGCCTGGGTTGGGCGCCTGAAAACAGAAGCTTCGGCGCTCACCAAAGTTACAATCTATATTTACTCACTAGAGGTTTTATCTTTAAACTTCTTGCTGGCTCGACCCACCATTGCATAAACTCGATAGAGCAACATCTTTGCCCGAACAATTACTTGTTTCCAAGGGCGCCATCCAAGATCCCAGCGAGGAAGAAGCCAGATATCTAGAATAAAAAAACGTAAGGAAACAAAAGAACCTAAAATGCTTAGCAAAAGGAAACGATAAATGGTTTTAAAGAACTGATAACCCGTTGGCCTTCTCTCTCTATAATATTGATAAAGATTATTTAAATCACTCACTGTAGAGTTAAGTGTAAACTTCTCAAGCATATAAGCTCGCCCTGCTTCTCCAAATTTCTTTGCTGTTTTAGGATCACGCAATAAGCTTAAAACCCCTTTTGCCAGATCAACAGGATCGGCTACATGGACCTGGACACCTGTTTTTCCATCAATCACGGTATCAACCAACCCACCTACCCGAGTGACCACTGTAGGACACTCCATCAATAAAGCTTCTATGGTTCCACCCAGGTTCTCATTTAATGAAGCTTGTATGGACACATCTAAATCCCGATATATACGAGGAATATCCTGACGATGTCCTGTAAAAATCACGCTATTTTGCAATCCCAGTTCTGTAACCAATGTTTGCATGGATTGCATGACTTCCTGTCCTGCTTCACCCCAGCCACTTCCAATCAAAAGCAATTTTGCATTTGGAAACTCCTTAAGAATCATTGGAGCTGCGCGAATCACATCCTCATGGCCTTTAATTGCTTTCCCATGTAAAAAAGGTGGAGTCCATCGATTTTTTCCTAATTTTGGATAAAAATAAGCAATCATTCCGATCAAAGGCGTATCTGCTGGCCAGCCAAATTCTTCTCTCAAGCCTGCAGGGAGGGTATTTTCTGCATCAAAACGTCGTTCATCAGGACTGTAATAAATGACATGAAGTCGATCTTCCGGAACATTCATTTTTAGATAAAGTTGTTTTGAATAATTACATGAAGGAATTATTGCCACATCCATCCAGGAGGTTGTTTTATCAATCCATCGAGGGGTATCTGCTTCAAGGTGGAATGGACCCGCAATCATTGAAAGTCGAATAGGTACATCTGCTATCCAACTCGCAATACGACCAATAATCATGGAAGGAAAAAGATGAGTTTGAATTACATCAAACCGCTTTTGTCTCAATAATCTAACTAAACTTAAGATCTTTCCAGGTAAAAAGAAAATATCGGTAGGACGCATAAAATCAAAATCTGCGGTATAGACAGGAATATTTTCCGATTTAAAACGATCGACTAAGGTACCTGAATTCCCGCTTAATATTACAGATACTTCATACTGATAAGTATTCCGAAGCTCCCGTAATTGTTCAAAAGCCCATGTTCCTCCTTCCGTGGTCGAGAGCACATAGCAAATTTTTAGTGGAACCATACTAAAACATACCTTTATTTCTTTACTGAACATTAGAAAAAAGCAATTATTAATGATTAGCCTCATTTATGTAAAGAACTTTAAGAATCAAACATACCTTAGTCATCAGACTTAAGTGATATTGTCTATTAGTATTTAGTAATTAGAAACCATAAAATAGCTCTGGGAAGATGCCTTTTTTTTGTTTAATATCGAGCCCGTTCAAGAACAATATACTTCAATAGCAGCAAGTTTTTCAGCGTGCTCCAGTATATGTTTTCGATAAAAAATTACTATTCAAATTCAATGGAGTATGTTACCTTAACGAATCTAATGAGCAGGCAGCTACCCAATTACATGCGCTCAAAATGCGTGCTCTGCCAGTAGTGCTTTGGATAATATTTAAATGGATTTTTCATGACTGTAAATACTCTTTGTGTTTTTGGAACTCGCCCTGAAGCCATAAAAATGGCCCCTTTAGTTCAAAAATTAGAAGCATCAAAAGTTATTCAAAATAAAATATGCATCACGGGACAACATCGTCAGCTTTTGGATCCTTTGTTAGCCCTATTTCGTCTAAAGCCAGATTTTGATTTGCATGTTATGACTGCGAATCAGGATTTGAGTAATCTAACATCCAGAATACTAACTGGTCTTAGTGATGTGTTCAAAGAATATCAACCGCAGCTAGTCATTGTTCATGGCGACACTACTTCAGCGTTGGCTGCCTCATTAGCAGCCTATTATCAACGTATTCCGGTAGCCCATGTCGAAGCAGGATTGCGAACCAAGAATATTTATTCACCATGGCCAGAAGAGGCCAATAGAAAATTAGCAAGTTGCCTAACTCATTTGCATTTTGCCCCAACAAAACTCTCCCGTAAGAACCTTTTAGATGAGGGAGTTCCTGACGAAAATATTTTTGTTACGGGAAATACAGTAATTGATGCTCTTTATCAAATTACAAATCAATTAGACGCAGAGCCCGTTCTCAGTTTACTACTTAAAGAAGAATATCCATTTTTGGACCCTACGAGAAGAATCATACTTGTCACTGGCCATAGGCGAGAAAATTTTGGCTCAGGTTTTAAACGTATTTGTCAGGCCTTGGTAGCAATAGCGAAACGATTTCCGGATGTTGATATTGTTTATCCAGTTCACTTAAACCCCCATGTACAAACACCAGTAAATTCATTATTAACAGGAATTGAAAACATTTATTTAATACCCCCTGTAGATTATTTACCCTTTGTTTATTTGATGCGTAATGCCTATTTAATCCTAACAGACTCAGGCGGGATCCAGGAAGAAGCACCGTCTCTCGGGAAACCGGTACTGGTCATGAGAAAAACTACTGAACGACCGGAAGCGCTTACTGCTGGGACAGTTAAACTAGTAGGCTCGGATGTAAATGAAATTATTAATGGTGTAGAACAACTTCTTTTAGATGAAGCGCTGTATAAACAGATGAGCCAGGCGCAAAACCCATATGGGGATGGAAATGCTTCTACCCGAATCGTCGATATTATTACTCAAATTTACGATAATTCCACAAACCCATATTTAAATAGTAAGGAAATAAATTATGCTGGATGAAAACACTAATAAACTTCAGCCCTTTAATCAACAATATTTGCTAATGCATCAACAAACGGATGACAGGTCTTATATTGATTTCTTTAGTTTATTATCCGCTTTAATCAAAAAAAGAGTCTTTATAGCTGGTGTTACTGCTCTATGTACTTTATGTGCTATTTTGGCTGCTTTTTTGCTTCCCAAAACCTATGAAGTTAAATCTAATATAGTTGAGCCTTATCCGTATCAATTTCAGAAACTAATAATAAATACAGATTTGGATATTCCAGGACGTTTATTATTTAAAAAATTTGTCAAACGTTTATCCAAAAAAAGCAATATAATTTCTTTTTTAAAAGAAAATAATTTAGTAATCCCTAAAGACCAAGAGACCCAGATATCTAAAGAAAAACGTGTTCATTTGTTAAACAAAGCTGCGGAAAATTATAAAGTCTTTGTCATTAATCATTTCAAAGGAGATTTAAAAGATAATTTTAAAGATAACAGCCAGGAGGCTGAGTTGGTCACCCTTTCTCGCAAGCTGGATTTACAGGCAAGGGATAATAAAGCGTATCTGGCCTACACTAACCAAAAAGTGTTGGAAAATATCATTTCCAACCAAAAAGAAATCATTCAAAGTAAGTTAATCAAATTAACTGAGGATATACATACACGTATTGGCAATGTGACAGCAAGTCGAAATAATGAGATAAAAAGACTCATCGAGAAACAGAATTTATCTATTGCACAATTGAACTACAATATTAATGCACTTACCAAACGTGACCAACGCGATAGGCAAATTCGCTTACAAGAGTTAAATCAAGCCCTACAAACTGCTCAGCTTCTTGGTATTACCTATCCTAATCAATTTCAGGAAATTAAAAATCCAAATGTGGTTGTTGATGTGGGTTCCAATCGTAATGATCTTTATTTAAAAGGAACTACCTACCTTAAAAAGGAAATCGCTCATCTAAAAGAAAATACACACACCTTAAAATATGAGAAAAAACTTTCTATTCTCCAAGAAAAAATCGACATTCTAAAGAATAACGCGACGATCACTGCATTACGTGAACGAAAAGATGACACACCCTACACCAATAACATCGAAAAGCTCCAAGCGGATCTTAAACATCTAAATTCTTTGAATTTCGATGTAAGTGGAGTAAATCTATATGCTATGGATGGGCAACCTCTTGTGGATTCAAAACCGGTTAAGCCTAAAAAAGGATTAATCATTGCTCTCGGATTAATGATGGGATTCTTATTGTCATGCATAATTGTACTTTTCCAGGATGCAATTACCAGAAGCAATAACATGAAACTAGCATCCTAGCCAATACGAGATTCTGTTCATTGTAATGAACAGAATCTTTATTAGGTTGCTCTTAAATCAGGTACCTGGTGATTATAATGAAATACAATGTTGACTATTCTGCGAAATATTTAGAATTTATTTTATGGATCTTTCTGTTAGTAGGCATCTCCTCTGTTTTTATCTCATATAGTTTCGAACTAAATTCAGAGCTCATACTATCTTCGTTTTGGTGTTTTATCATAGCTACCTTCCTAACAAGTCATCTGTCGGGTTGTGGTTTCTTCTCTGCCTCAGTTGTTTGTATTCTTGCTTTCTTCTTTTATTCAATGGCGGTTCCTATACATCATTATTTTTATAATGATTACAATGAGAACGGTGTCACCTTCGTCACCACCATGTGTGTAGTGGGTCTTTTAGGCCAAATTTTTGGCTATTATGCTATTGGAAAACCACGCTTTAAACTAATACATAATGGTAACCGGGAAGCATTTTTTGGCTTCTCAATACTCCTTCTGGGCATAATAATTCTGATTGCTGCAATTGCGGGTACAGTAGGATTTTCTGCCTATTTTAATGCTGGTTATGCTGGTAGAGCTCTTTTAAAACGTGAAGCAGGGCCCCTGGAGTTAGGTTTATATTATTCAATTATTGGTTATCTGTTTATGGTTCATAGCTGGCTTTATCAGCCTTCAAGAAAAAGGCTAATAGTAGGCTTTTTTTTGTTATCCTTTTTATTATGTTTCGTAGCTTATGTTAGTTTTCTAGGTATTCGAAGACCCAGTTTTTTCATGGTTATTTCCTTTCTATTTATTTATTTTCTAAAAGTAAAAGGTAAAGTACCAATGCTTGTAATATTAACATCCCTCTTTTGTGCTTTTTTATTTGGAATATTTGCCAGTTTCAGACAAGTTTTATCTGATCATGGAGCATCATCAGCTTTATCGTATGTTTTAGAGAATTTTAATCTAGCATGGTTAGACCTTTCAGCCAGCGAATTGGGGGCGCCATTCAGATCAATGCTCGATGTCAACCCATGGTTTTCTAACAGTTTTTTATGGGGTAGCAGTTATCTTGATGCGCTTGTCAATTTACTTCCCTCATCCCTAGGAAAATTTAGCGAAAGCCTTAGTGTAAAATATACTCACGAGTTCTTCTCCCCTGAATATATCGCAATAGGTGGTAATATGGGGTTCTTCCCCGTTGCAGAAGGCTATTTAAATTTTGGCGCTGTAGGCGTATTTTTAGAGTTTTTCTTTGTTGGAATGTTAATTAAGTATCTTGAAAATCAAGCGATAGAAAAATCAAATGTCGTGCAAGTAATAGTCTATGCGATTATGGTGCCTTGGTTTTTCTTCTTTTTACGAAGTGATCTGGCTTCTTTTTCCAAATCATTTTTTTATTCGGTGATGCCAGTCTTTTTTGCTTATGGCTTATATTGCTTTGTAAAGAAAAGTCGCTCACAGCATAATTTAATTGGGGTATAAACATGAAACAGTTAATCCAGGATATGAGTCATGGTAAGTCATCCATTATAGAGGCACCAGCTCCCATGATGGATGATAATAGTATATTAATTTCCACATCAACCACATTAATTTCTGCCGGAACAGAACGCATGCTTCTTGATTTTGGTAAAGCATCCTATTTTGGAAAAGCACGTCAACAACCTGAAAAAGTAAAAATGGTTTTGGATAAAGCAAAATCAGAGGGTATTCTTACAACTTTAGATGCTGTGCGCTCTAAACTATCACAGCCTATATTACCCGGTTATTGTAATGTAGGTGTCATTATAGAAGTAGGTAAAAACTGCAAAGGATTTAATGTTGGTGACCGTGTAGCTTCTAATGGCTCTCATGCAGATTTAGTCAAAGTACCTTCAAATTTATGTGCAAAAATTCCTGATAATGTTGATGATGAAACGGCTGCTTTTACAGTTTTGGCAAGTATCGGTCTCCAAGGCATACGTTTAGCACAACCGACATTGGGCGAAGCATTTGTAGTTATCGGTGCTGGGCTTATTGGCATGCTAACGATTCAATTACTTAAAGCTCATGGTTGCCGTGTATTAGCAGTCGATTTTGACGAAGAAAAATTGCTTCTTGCCCAACAATTTGGTGCCGAAATTTGTAATCCGAATAAAGGTGAGAACGTAGTTAATGCAGGAATGACTTTCAGCCGGGGGTATGGTGTTGACGGAGTGATTATTACCGCTTCTACCAAATCAAATGATCCACTCCAACAAGCTGCACACATGAGTAGGAAGCGAGGACGTATTGTTTTAGTTGGTGTGGTTGGTCTGGAGCTAAATAGAGCAGATTTTTATGAAAAAGAATTAAGTTTTCAAGTTTCATGTTCTTATGGACCTGGTCGATATGATCCGTTATATGAAGAAAAGGGGGTTGATTATCCAATTGGTTTTGTACGTTGGACAGAGCAACGTAATTTTCAAGCAGTCCTTGATATGATGGCTAGCAGTCAATTAAATGTTAAGCCTTTAATTACCCACCGATTTACCTTTGAAGAGGCCTTACAAGCGTATCAAGTTTTAACAGAGAATAAATCAGCATTAGGTATCCTAATGCACTATCCATCAGATAATAATCAGCAAATTGAAAAACAAGTTCAATTAAAAGCAAATCCTGTTTTCCACTCCAGTAAACCCATAGTAGGTTTTATTGGCGCAGGGAATTATGCGTCTCGAGTGTTAATTCCGGCTTTTAAATCGGCAGAGGCCCAACTACATACCTTGGTTACAGCAGGAGGAGTAAATAGTGCAATTCACGGTGAAAAAGCCGGCTTTTCTTATGCCTCTAGTGAGATAGAAAATGTATTTCATAATGAGGAAATCAATACGGTGGTTATTGCCACTCGCCATGATACCCATGCAGAATTGGTAACCAAGGGCTTAGCCGCTGGCAAGCATGTTTTTGTTGAAAAACCATTAGCACTTAATTTATCTGAACTTGCTGAAATTGAAGCAAGCTATCATACAGCACATTTATCGGGTAAAAAACCACATTTAATGGTGGGATTTAATCGACGTTTCGCACCCCAGATACAAAAAATCAAAACATTGTTGCATCCCATAAAGGAACCAAAAACTTTTATCATGACTATGAATGCCGGCACTATTCCTGCTGAACATTGGACACAAGATAAAAAAATTGGTGGGGGTCGTATTCTCGGTGAAGCCTGTCATTTAGTTGATTTAATGCGATTTTTAGCGGATTGTGAAATTACTTCCGTACAAGCTCGATGCATGGGAGAGAACCCCTCTGTGAAAATCACAGAAGACAAGGCAGCAATTATATTGGGCTTTGCTGATGGATCTTTTGGTACAATTCATTATTTAGCTAATGGATCTCCCAGTTTTCCCAAAGAGAGGATAGAAGTTTTCACGGCAGGAAAAATTTTGCAATTAGATAATTTTCGCAAATTGACAGGCTATGGGTGGCCAAACTTTAAAAGACAAAACCTTTGGAGACAAGATAAAGGACAAACACAATGCGCCCAAGCATTTCTAACGGCCGTAGAAAAAGGTCTTCCAACACCTTTACCCATAGAGGAAATTTTTGAAGTGTCACGAATAACTATCAACATCGCCGATTTGCTATCTAAAAAATGAGAACGATAGAAACCAAAGCGAAAACACTTTATGCGTTAGGAGCTACCAATTTGTTACGGGTGGTGCATTACCGACTTCTAAATAAATTTAGTCGTCACAACCCACAAATTAAAGTACCTAGTGGTACATTTTTCTTCGAAGTTCGTGCTTCCGAGAGCCCGCTTGTTCCTAATAAAAATTGGCTACAAGAGGCTGCCTATTTTGGTAATCAATTGGTTCCGATTTCAGATAATGCACCAGATTGGCATTTAAACCCTTTTACTGGTGCCCGTATGGATGAAACAAAACCATGGTGGAAAATCTCAGATTTTGCAACACACTGTGGTGATATTAAAGTAATCTGGGAGGCTTCGCGTTTTGATTGGGTATTGTCATTCTCACAACAAGCAAAATTAGGCGACAGAAACTCATTAAAGAAATTAAATGAGTGGTTAAATAATTGGTGTCTAAATAACCCACCCTTTTTCGGTGTTAACTGGAAATGTGGTCAAGAAGCTGCAATTCGAGTGATGCATTTGGCAATTGCCACCTTGATTGTTGATCAAATCCAACAGGCTTCCAAATCATTAATAGCCCTAATCCATCTGCACCTTCAGCGGATTGCATCAACCTTGAACTATGCAATAGCACAGGACAATAATCATGGCACCTCCGAGGCTGCAGCTCTTTTTATAGGAGGTAGTTGGCTTGAGATGCTGGGTATTAGCAAGGGTAAGAAATGGAGCCGATTAGGCCGGAAATGGTTAGAAAATCGGATATCATATTTAATAGAAGAAGATGGAAGCTTCAGTCAATATTCTGTTAATTACCATCGAGTACTTATAGACACCCTTTGCATGGTTGAGGTGTGGCGACGAAAACTCTCCTTATCGGCCTTTTCTGACGAATGGAGGAGGAAATGCTCGGCAGCTACATATTGGTTGTTTCATATGGTAGATGACCAAACCGGAGATGCACCAAATATTGGCGCAAATGATGGGGCAAGGTTATTACAATTAACAGATAGTGACTATCGAGATTACAGGCCCTCTGTACAATTGGCCATGATCTTGTTTAATCATCAACAAGCCTATACGAAGGATGGAAATTGGAATTATCCCCTTCAATGGTTGCAAATTGCAATTCCCGATAACAAAGCAGAACCCTTAAAAAGTAAACTATTTAATGATGGAGGCTTTGCGATACTTAAACGCCGTTCTGTATTTCTTTTAATGCGTTATCCCCGATTTCGTTTTCGTCCAAGTCACGCGGATGCCTTGCATATAGATTTATGGGTCAACTGTGTCAATTTACTTCGTGATGCGGGGACTTATAGCTACAATACTAGTGATAAATGGCTTAATTATTTTCCTGGAACAGCAAGTCATAATACCATTCAATTTGATCAACGTGATCAGATGCCTCGACTAAGTCGTTTTTTATTTGGTAATTGGTTAAAAACAAGCTCATTCACTCAAATAACAGAAACAGAGCTGTGCAGTACCTTTAAAGTCAGTTATTGCGACAGTTTTGGGGTAACCCATCAACGTGCCGTGGAACTCTATAATAATTATTTAAAAGTAAATGATACCATTAACGGATTTAAAAAATCCGCAGTAATACGCTGGCGATTAGTACCTGGAGATTGGAAGCTCCAAGATCACTCATTATCAAACCAAACTCATTTTATCAAAATAAATACCTCCATCCCCATAAAGCGTTTTGAATTAGTTGAAGGTTGGGAATCTCGTTACTATCAACAAAAAGCTAAACTTCCCGTTTTGGAGATTGAAGTAGATCAACCAGGGGTTGTTGAAATGGAATATAACTGGTATTGAAAGTTATGTTCAATATATGTAAGCTTAATCACGTTAAATGTATAACGAACCTTTTTTGTCATACTAGATGGGAAATCCCCCTTCTTGATGCAAAAGATTTGATATTGTAAAAGGATTTTAGAATTGAATCATCTCCGTACACAGAAATTAGTAATTTGTATCTTTCTTTCAATGATTAAAACTATCCTTCATTCCTTTTTACAGAGAGGCCCGCGTATTCTAATATTTAAAAAAATAATAATATATTTAAGATGTTCTAAGTTTGGTTATTTAACCTAGGGACAAATGGATTGTTAGTGAATAAGAATACTAAAGATATTGCAAACTTTAGAAATTCAAAGTTTTACCATTGATTTAGAGGTGAATTGATATGCATGTTCTATATTTTCATCAACATTTTTCTACGCCAGCTGGATCAACAGGGATTCGATCCTACAAAATGGCCAAAAAGCTGATTGAGTATGGACATACGGTGACCGTAGTTTGTGGTAGCTATAAAGGAGCAAATACTGGATTAGTCCATTCTTTTAAAAATAATGTTCGTGAAGGCAACGTTGATGGGATCCATGTTGTGGAATTTAATTTAGCTTATGCAAATCAAGATTCTTTTTTAAAACGAACTGCAATTTTCTTACGGTTCGCTTGTTTAAGTATGAAGTATGCCTTAAGCGCAAAGTATGATCTAATTTTTGCAACATCAACCCCACTTACCATAGCGTTACCCGGTTTGGTAGGTAAATGGTTTCGTAGAAAACCATTTATTTTTGAAGTCAGAGATTTATGGCCGGAGTTGCCTCGTGAAATGGGTGTCATTACTAATCCCATCATTTTAAAATTAATGGGTTTAATGGAGTGGATGGCATATAAAAGTGCTGATGCATTAATTGCATTATCCCCAGGTATTCAAAATGGTATTTTAAGATTTCGAAAAGACGAAAAACGAGTCACCATAATTCCAAATGGTAGCGATATCGATTTATTTGCAGGCTCACATAAATCAGTACGACCTAAAGGTGTTGAGGAGCATCATTTAATGGCTATTTTTGCCGGGACTCATGGCATAGCAAATGGCCTTCAATCCATTATTAATTCCGCTAAAATATTAAAAGAAAGACAATGCGACGATGTTCGATTTGTACTCATTGGTCAAGGAAAATTGAAAGATAGATTAATTCAACAGGCAAATGAATTAGAATTAGACAATATCATTTTTCTTGACCCGGTGGATAAAGAACAACTATCACAGCTACTGGCGTGTGCAGATATAGGTATGCAAATTTTAGCAAATGTGCCCGCTTTTTATGATGGCACATCCCCGAACAAATTTTTTGATTATATTGCTGCTGGATTACCGGTATTGATCAATTACCCCGGCTGGTTAGCGGAGAAAATTTCCAATACAGGTTGTGGGGTGGTAGTGGAACCAGACAACGCTGAAGCATTTTGTGATGCGCTTATTAATCTAGCAAAAAATCGACAACAACTTTCCCAAATGGGTCAATCGGCACTGATGCTTGCCAAATCCCAATTCGATAGGGACTTATTATCAAAAAATTTTGTAAGATGGTTAGAACGTTGGGCTTAAAAACTAGGAATAAATTATGATAAATCATACTGTTCACCAGGACTTTGAAACAGTTTCAGTTATTGGCTTGGGTTATATCGGACTACCCACTGCTGCAGTTATTGCATCAAGAAAAATTCACGTAATAGGCGTAGATATTAATGCATCTACAGTTGAAACTATTAACAGAGGGATGAGTCATATTGTTGAGCCGGACTTAGATATTTTGGTTCATGCATGCATTACTGAGGGTTATCTACAAGCTACAACAGTGGCCCAACCTGCTTCTGCATTTTTAATTGCTGTTCCCACGCCTTTTATGGAAGGAAATCAACCCGACTTGAGCTATATAAAGTCAGCAGCAACATTGATTGCTCCCGTATTAAAGCAAGGAGATTTAATTATTTTAGAGTCCACATCTCCTGTAGGTACTACAGAACAAATGGCCGAGTGGTTAGCTTGTATACGAACCGATTTAACCTTTCCCCAACAATATGGTGAGGAAGCAGACATTAAAATTGCTCATTGTCCTGAACGCGTATTACCAGGACATATCCTACGTGAACTTGTGCAAAATGATCGAGTCATTGGCGGCATGACTGAGGCTTGTTCGGCTAAAGCACAAAAGTTTTATCAAACTTTTGTCGAAGGCGAGTGTATAATTACCGATGTACGCACCGCAGAGTTATGTAAGTTAACTGAAAACAGTTTCCGTGATGTTAACATTGCCTTTGCCAATGAATTATCCATTATTTGTGATAAATTAAATATTGATGTATGGGAACTTATTTCCTTGGCAAATCGTCATCCTCGAGTCAATATTCTGCAACCAGGACCTGGAGTTGGAGGACATTGCATAGCAGTTGATCCCTGGTTCATAGTGAGTAGTGCTCCGAAAGAAGCTACTCTTATCAGAGCCGCAAGAGAAGTTAACGATAGTAAACCATCATGGGTTTTGGAAAAGATAAAACTTGCCATCTCTAATTATTTACAAGCACATCCAAATAAGACAGTTAAAGACGTGGTTATTGCTTGTTTTGGCCTCACATTCAAAGCGGATATTGATGATTTGAGAGAAAGCCCTGCACTTTCAATTGTGAAAAATATTGCAGAATTTCATGCTGGATATATAGTTGTTGTTGAACCTTATATTGATACTCTTCCTAATGGGTTAAATGGAAAAGTAGAATTGCAGAGTATAGAGAGTGCATTACTCGAAGCTGATATCGTATTACTATTAGTCGACCATAAGTCATTTGCAGTTGCAGAGAATTTAATTAAAAAAGATACCATCGTTGTTGATACAAGAGGATTATGGTCAGGAAACAATAAATGAAAGAAATTATCAAATTTATTACATTATGCATCCAAAAAGGCCAACTAGCCTTCTCGAGATTCGTCATGCATTTATTCAAAACAAGATTTCGCCGTTGTGGTGCCCAAGTTATTTTTGACCCACTAACATCCACGCTATCTTATGACAGTATCGAAATCGGTAGTTTTGTTTTTATTGGTCATGGAGCGACAATGTCCTCATCCAAGGAGTATCCCATCGAAATTGGCTCCTATGTGATGCTAGGGCCAAATGTTTCCATTTACTGTGGTGATCATGAAATGAATCAAATTGGGAAACCTATGTATTTTATGAATAAGGATAAACAATCTCCACGATCAGGCAAAGTCATTATTAAAGATGATGTTTGGATTGGAGCCAATGCAACGATTCTTAAAGGGGTTACAGTTGGTGAAGGAGTAGTTATTGCAGCTGGGAGCATTGTGACCAAATCAATACCAGATTATTCCATCGTGGCAGGAATTCCTGCCAAAGTGATAAAGCAACGATTCTCTAGAGAAGAGTTACATCAGCATAAAAAAATGGTCGCAGAATGGAGTGTAAGTTGATACGTGAATCGATTTATGTAGTTGGAGTGGGATTTGCCCGATTCACCCAAATAGCCTTAGGGGCCATTCTGGCAAATAGGCTGGGAGCAGATAGTTATGGATTATTTGTATTATTCCTGACTGCAGCCAATACACTTAGTAATTTTTCATTAATGGGGGTTTTGCCTCGTATCTTATCGCTACCCCTGGATGCAAAAGAAAATACCATCGTATTGCAATACAGTGGCGCCATGACTCTTATTTTCTCATTCCTAATTGTTGGTGTATTAGGTTATATGGGTATTTTATTTAATCCTGATCAATATTCCTTGGTATTCTTTATAAGTGTCTTAATCTATTGCATTGGCTATTTTTTATTATCATTGGCAGCAGCAGTGTTAAACCGTGAAGGTTCTCATGAAAGCGCGGGTTATTTATGGATTTTTGTTAACCTTGTCGTAGTAGCTTTAGTAAGTATTCCTATTCTTTTAAAGGATTACAATCTCTTTTTGATCTTGCTCTCTAGTGGTTGGCTACTTACAGGCTTTTGCTCTTGGTTAAAAGTGATGAAGAATAGTCATTTTCAGTTTAATAAACAAATCATTCTTAATAGTAATGTATTCAGTATAATTTACAAATCACTCCATAGCGGGGCATTCGGTTTACCCTTCCTTGTAATTTTTTTTATAATAGGCCAACACGTTGAGTTTAATTCTAATGAGGTTGACAAAACAGCATTTTTTTTAGGATATCAACTATTTAATGTCATGATATTTATTCCTGGAATACTTGGAGGCGTTTTCGTTCCTCGATTAAGTCAGGCGGTCAATAATACCCAACAGCAAATGATAACTCGAATGAGTGCCTTTTACCTTGCTATTGGTTTATTTTGGACGATAGCTATTGGATTATTCTTACCTTTTTTATTTAATCTTTATGGCATAAAAAGTTCCTATGAATCAATTTTAATAGTGATTCTTTGGCAGGTGGCAGGAGTAGTAGCTGCGGTGGGAGCAATTCAAAACCAGTTCTTGGTAGCTCGCAGTCAGTTCCTATTTTTGCTCGCTGGTAGTGTCCTGTGGGCCATCATTGTAGTAATTGTTAACTGGCAATATCAAAACTCAGTTCTCGGTTCTGTTATCGGTGTTTTACTAGGTTACTTAATCTTGCAGATTTTGTATTGGTACAAGAATAGACGTTATTTTTATGGTATTTCCTATGAAGCGAAGATGTATTAACTTTTTGGCTAACCCTCATAGTCCTCATGTTCGACATTGGGAGGAGCTGTTAAATTCGGGTGAATACCAAGCCTGTATCCACACTGTGCATCATTTGAATCAAACAATGATTGTAAACTCACCAGTCAAAAAAATCTTACCATCATTGTTTCATCGCATTCCTATGCCAATTAAATATTTAATATCTGGATTATTGCTTAGATTAAGTCTTTCTAAAAACCAAGATACATTCTTTCATGCACACAATACATCGGGTTATGGTTTGATCGCCTTTTTATCTGGTAAACCTTATATTCTTACTACCTATGGAACCGAAATTTTTAGCGCATCGAGTAGAAGTAAAGTTTATTCTATACTTCTCGGCAAGATATTAAAAAAGGCTGTAAGCATTTCTTCTGCCTCCCCAAGCATGACTGATTATCTGGTTAATTATTTCGGTATCGAGCGGTCAAAAATTCATGAATTCAGTCTAGGGGTTGCGGATTCATTTTGTTTTTCACAAGAAAAGCGCGATAAGATTAGGAAAGAATTGAGATTAGTAAGTTCACCAATATGGATTGTTAATCGGCGCATTCGTAGCCAATATCATACTCTTGAATTAATTGATGCTTTTTCTCGTTTTAGGGAGAAGATGAATCGTGGTTTTCTCATACTTCTTGAAGGAGATTCTGAACCGAGTTATCTTGAGAAAGTGGAACAAAATTGTGCAAACAATAACTATATCCATTTGATAAAAGGCTTCTTATCGCAACAAGAAATGTCACATTATTTATCTGCAGCAGATTTTTCAATTTCAGTACCAGAAACAGATCAATTATCAAGCTCAATTCTAGAAGGGGCTTCTTGTGGGGCCATTCCACTGCTTACCAACTTAAAATCATATGAATTAGCCAGCGAGTTCAGCAAACTTTTTGATATTCCGGATCCCAATGATAGCATGAATTATGATCAGATATTTTTTGAATCGTACAAAATGTTTTCAAATGAAGAATATAATACATTTCGTGCCAATATGTTTGATAAAATTAGCGCCTTCAGTATGAATGAAGTTTTTCCCAAGGTGATTAATTTATATGATGCGACCTCTAACATACTTAACTCGAGGTCCAAATTGTGATAAAGACAGTTAGTTAATCTATTTTAGAATTTACAGTACTACTTCTTTGCTCTCGTCAGTTTGTGGCAACAACCAAACGCCTGGTAGCACAATAATTAAACATGCTAATTGCCCCTGCAACTGATAAAAGCATAGGAATAAAAAAACTAAAATTGATTCCTGTAAATTCGATGACTAGGACAATTGCAGTTATCGGCATTTTTTGAGCCGCAGCAAGAAATGCTGCGCTGCCGATAACCGCAAATGCAGATATTGAAATACCTGGCCACAAGTGGCTCCAAAGAATACCCAAAATGACGGCCATTAACGCGCCATTTGCAAGAGAAGGTGTTAATATTCCACCGGAAGCACCCGCTTGTATGCTAGTACAAACAATTAATAATCTAAGTATTAATATGACTGTCGCAAGACTAAGTCCTAACATATCTCCATCAAACCCTAATTGCGCAGCAGATCGACCATTCCCTAATATTTCCGGAAAATAAATCGCCAAGAGTCCGATAATAAAAAAATTAAATAGGCAGAATATAATGATTTTCCAATTTCGTGGCGCTCGACTTTGGGCTCTGTTTGTTATCTGTTTAAACCAATAAGCAGCAAAACCAAAAAGAGGACCCGCAACAATAGCCCAAACAACTATTGAAGAATCCAGTATTAAAACTGGTATTTGATACATCGCCTGATTACCCAAACCTATCCAGGCTATAACCACTGCAATCGCAGAGGTAGTAATGGCAGGTATCACTGCGAACCAATGAAAAGTACCGATGAGTACCTCTAAAGTAAAGAGCGCGCCACCAAAAGGAACATTATAGACAGCAGCCAGTCCTGCGCCTGCAGCGCAGGCCACCAGTACTTGACTTTCTTTAGGATGTAGCTTCATTTTATTGGTCAACCAACAGGCAAACGTGGCCCCTAGTTCTCGCGGAGCCACTTCTCGTCCCATAGGTGAGCCCAAAGCAACCGTAATTATCTGCAGTAACACATGTACGATAGTCGTCTTTATAGGCATATAGGGTCTAGGTGATTTAATTGCATTTGCAATACTCACTAAAGGTCGACCATAACGAAAAACAGCCCACCAACCCCATCCAGCAATGAGACCACACAGTAGCAGAGCAATCACCCTTCTCGACGCTGTTGAACCAGTAACCACATCGAGAAAACGCTCATTTTCAATAATAGGAAAGACCGTGTGCTGATAGGCTAAGTGTTGGATAAAATGTAATAATAAGGCTAGAAACATCCCACCCAAACCTGAAACAACCCCGATAACAATTGTGGCGAAAAAAAGATGATGCCATCGGGATGTTAAATGTTTAGTCATGAACTACTCCTTAATTCATAACGGGATCTGATCGCTTAACGCTCCTGCAACCTGCAATTGATGAGCAACAATACGTGCCAGGTAGTCAAATTCAATATTAACCTCTTGGCCTTTTTCTAAAAAGCTAAGGGTTGTATTCAGTAACGTGTGCGGGACAAGCATCAATTTAACGCTTTGGTTTGACACCGAGTTAATTGTTAAACTTACCCCTTCAACAGTAATACTACCTTTAGGTACTAAAAACAACATTGCATTTGCATCAAACCCACTTAACTCTACTTCAACAAATTCATTAAGGTGCTTAATGGAATGAATTTGAGCAAGCGCATCTACATGTCCGCTTACGTAATGTCCCCCAAAACGAGTTGAGGCGAGCATTGCCCGTTCCAAGTTGACTTCATCACCTATTTTAAGCCGTCCTAAGGTAGTTCGCTGCAATGTTTCGGGAGAAACATCAAAACTTAAGTCGGCGTCTCCCATAGGCAATAATGTTAAACAAACGCCATTTACAGCGATGCTTTCACCTGTTTGTAATTGCTTCAAACCAGACGAAATACATAATCGGTTTGCGCCATCATGCTCAGTATTGCTAATTACGATACCTTTGCTTTCAATAATTCCGGTAAACATAGATTTATCTCATTCCTGACTCAAATGGGTTCGTCGTTCTTGCATTGTTTCTGCACTATTAATCACTGTCTGACGGCAAATTTCTTGCATCACCGGGATTTCTTTCAGAGGCTTACCTTCATGGATGGTATAGGCAATCAAAAAACTATCGCGCCATATTTTTTCATTTCGCTTTTCTTTGGACTTCATCCATAAGGCTATCCATAAAAAGTGAAATTGCCATTTATCGCGATGCAGTTCCATCTCCTCAGCAAAGACAGCTTCCATAGCTTCTTCCATCCGGCACACTCTAATCCCATCAACAAAAGTGCTGTTATGATTAACGATTTTATCAACCAAATGACTTTCTAAATACCAAGATTCAGTAAACGATTTAGTTTTTAGCCAGGATTTTGAACGTCGTAAGGAACCGGAAATCACCTCTTGAGTAAAAGGAGTAATTTGTATGCTTAATTGCTCGAAAAGATACTCTAAATCCAACTTTCTAGGACGTAAGCGTATCCCCAGTTCTTCTTGAATTTCTAAAAATTGCACGTTTGGAATTTCACCTTTGTCGATGGTTATCGCTAAGAAATGCTCAACCATCATTGTGAAATAAACTAAATCCACCTCACGCAAAGTTACATTTTCATCAAATGCCTGATTGTAATAATCTTTTACATCTTTCGAGGACAGCGAAGGTGTTATCCACGCATCTTTAAGACCTAATTCATACTTTAATAACAAACCACACAGTCTATTTTTCCTTTTTTTACGAACATGTAGAAAAACGCCCTGTGAACCGGAACCATCGATTTCAGTTGCTCGGATATTCACATTAGCTACTTCAGGTTCTGGTGCGAAAACCACCCCTTGCTTGCGTTGAATTTTAATCCAAGAGTCGAAGAGGGCATGATACCGCTCTGGATACCAATATTTGATTGTCTGTAAACGCGAAAGGGATATCGATGAAAAAGTAACCATGCCTATAATTTGACTCAGCGTGTTCAAAGCAACTTCGCGAACCTCAGCTTTAGGATGTAATAAAATAAGTAAGGCAATATCCCCACCTTCTTCAATATTATATAAATCCACCATGAGATCGATAAAAAAATCAGCCGGCATTGCATAACTTTGAGCGAAAAAATTTTCAGCGATTTCAAAAACATTAAGATCTGCTAATTCGTGAATTAAATCTCGAATTGCCTCTAGATGGGATATAGGTTCACCTTCTTGGATCACTTCTTCCTCATCACTAGCAAGCTCGTAGTAGGCATTTTTTAAATCCTCGGTCAACTCGACGTGTGATTCATAAAAAGAATTTAAGACCGGCAACCAAAAACTCAATGTATGTTTGCGAGAATTGATCATTTCGGCTAAGTGATCCATTAACTGGATTAAGATTTTTGCAGTGATCTTATTATTGGACTCCGCTGCGCCTTGTAATTGGGCGACACAAATATCCAAAGCAAATACGCAGGCTGAATAAACTGAAAGTCCTTCATCCAATTTTTCTTCCAAATTATTAATAATATCCACCAATTTAAAAGCGAGTTCGGGTTGTTGGAAGAATAAAATATATAATTGAGGATCTGGCTCCGCGTTTTGTGCAATTAGGGTTGCCATTTCAGTAAGTAAATGATACAGCTCTGGGGAATTACTGGTCATATTTTTTAGGTACCTGTCTTGCTTTACCTTTTTCATCTATGGCAACAAAAACAAAAACTCCTTCGGTGACTTGATAGGTTTCATTTTGGGTGGCAGGATGCGCCCATACTTCAACCCGCAAAGTCATAGAAGTATTACCTTGTTTTATTAGACTGACGTAACAACTCACAAGATCACCGACATGAACTGGTTTTAAAAAATTCATGGAATGAATGGAAACAGTCGCAACACGTCCCAATGCTAATCTTTTTGCCAATATTCCGGCAGCTAAATCCATTTGGGACACAATCCAACCACCAAAGATATCGCCATTAGCATTAGTATCTGCTGGCATTGCCAAAGTCTGGATAGCAAGCTCTCCCTTGGGGATGTTGGTCATGATTCACCTATGTTATGCAAGATGCGGCTTCTATATAGCGTTGGTCGACAGACCCCAGGATTACGCATTTTTTAAACGGAAAATCAGTTCCATTTCGCATTCACCCCGACCAACGCATCAAGTGTTTAATTACGTTTTAATTTTGCTAAGGCATCCGCCATTGCTGTATTAAATACCGTTTTTTTAGCAGGCTCAATTTTTTTAGCCTCTGGTTTTTTCTTGTGCTCCGTTCTTTTAACTTGGGGGGGTCTTTTCACTTCCGACGCCTTGGCAATTTTTTTAACCGACGGACTTGCAGGCTCGTCTTCCAATTTCATACTCAGACCAATTCTTTTCCGTTCTTTATCCACCTCAATAACCTTGACCGTCACGATATCACCGGCTTTCACTATAGTACGTGGATCAGAAATAAATTTATTGGTCATCGCAGAAATATGCACCAACCCATCTTGGTGTACTCCAATATCCACAAAGGCCCCAAAATTAGTCACATTACTCACCACACCTTCCAGAATCATCCCTTCATGCAAATGTTCGATGTCTTCAACACCTTCCTTGAATTGCGCGGTTTTAAACTCTGGACGTGGATCACGACCTGGCTTTTCCAGTTCACGCAACACATCTCTTATAGTAGGCAAGCCATATTGTTCATCAACAAATTGTTCCGCATTAACGCTGTGTAATATTTCTTTATTGCCGATCAGCTTCTTAATATCAATGTTCTTATTTTCAATTATTTTTTCTACTAAAGGATAAGCTTCTGGATGGACACAAGAAGCATCCAGCGGGTTATCTCCATTCATAATGCGTAAGAAGCCAGCCGCTTGTTGAAATGCTTTTTCACCCATACGATGTACATTTTTTAATTCAGCTCGATTTTTAAATGCTCCGTGTTCATCACGATAAAGTACAATGTTTTTAGCAAGAGCTTCATTAAGACCTGAAATATGAGATAACAGAGCAGCCGAGGCAGTATTTACATCAACGCCTACGGCATTCACGCAATCTTCTACAACACCATCAAGACTGCGAGCTAGACGAGTTTGGTTCACATCATGTTGATACTGTCCTACTCCAATCGATTTGGCTTCGATTTTCACCAATTCTGCCAGCGGATCTTGGAGACGTCGCGCAATTGAAACAGCTCCTCTTAATGTAACATCCAAATCAGGGAATTCTTCAGAAGCAATTTCTGAAGCTGAGTAAACAGACGCGCCGGCCTCACTGACAATAACTTTAGTTAGTTTTAAATCAGGATACATTTTTATTAAATCAGAGACTAAGCGTTCTGTTTCACGAGAACCTGTGCCATTACCAATACTTATAAGATTAACCTGGTATTTTGCTGCCAACTTAGCTAAATCAGTAATTGCCGGATGCCATTCATTTTGTGGTGCGAATGGGAAAATAACGGTGTAATCCAGTAACTTACCCGTTGAATCGACCACAACCACTTTAACGCCAGTTCGGATTCCAGGATC
This sequence comes from Legionella sp. PC997, assembly GCF_014109825.1. Classification (NCBI taxonomy): domain Bacteria; kingdom Pseudomonadati; phylum Pseudomonadota; class Gammaproteobacteria; order Legionellales; family Legionellaceae; genus Legionella; species Legionella sp. PC997. The sequence goes on along the minus strand of NZ_CP059576.1, from coordinate 170,060 downwards.
AAGTCCAATTGTAATTTGTGGACCTGCCGGTGCGGCCAGTAATAAGTCACGTAAATTTCTGGAAAATACTTTTATTGCTTCTTCATCTGCAATTTCTCGTAAGCGAGTCAGCAATTCCAACTCTAACTTGGTAAATAATTTTACCTTCCAAGTCAGACGCACTGTTTCAAGTAACCACTGGTCTGCTTTTCTCTGTTGATCAACAATGTTGAAATGCGTTGCTAATTTATTTTCACCATATGCTAAATCGTGTTCAGGTAAAGTAAGAGCGACTTGCAAAACACTTTCTCGACGTCCACGGAATAATGCTAATGCACGATGTGACGGAATTTTTTTAATCGCTTCGGAATAGTCAAAATAATCCGAAAACTTATTGATTGTTTCTTTTTTCTTAGAGCTACCTACCGATTTGACAATACAGTGTTGCCACAAATATTCACGTAATTCATTAATCAAATCAGCATCTTCAGCAAAATGTTCCATTAATATATGACGAGCACCCTCTAATGCTGCTTTTGCATCCTCAACTCCTGCCTCAGGATTGATAAATTGAGTAGCTTCTGTTTCGGGGTCCAAAGTAGGATTTTTCCAAAGTGCCTGGGCAAGCGGCTCTAAACCTGCTTCAATGGCTATCTGTGCTTTTGTACGACGCTTGGGTCTGAATGGCAAATATAAATCTTCAAGACGAGTTTTAGTATCTGCTGCCAAAATACTTTGTTCCAGTTCCGGAGTTAGTTTCTCTTGTTCGCGGATAGACTGTAAAACTACGGCACGACGTTCATCTAATTCACGCAGATAAAGTACGCGCTCATCTATATAGCGTAATTGCACATCATCTAGTCCTTCGGTAGCTTCCTTACGATAACGAGCAATGAAAGGAACGGTAGCCCCTTCATTGAGCAGACGAATGGCTGCTTCTGCCTGCGCTGGTTTAACTTTGAGTTCTTGCGCAATAATCGCAGCTAATCTCAACATCTCTTGAGTCATTTACATCCCCGTAAAACATAAAAAATATAACAATAGATTACTTCACCTTAGACATTAAGGAGTTAGTAACCTGGATTACGCTTCGCGAACGCACCCAAAGTTCGGCAATCGATTCTTGGGTTACGTGCTCCATTTACCTACTATCAACTTTCTTAAGCTCTCTCTATGTCTAGAGAAGGAGATCAAGGGTGACGAGTTAAAAATTCGCCACATTATTACTCAACAGTCACAGATTTGGCAAGGTTACGTGGCTGATCCACATCAGTCCCTTTAACAACAGCAACATGATAAGCCAATAATTGCAAAGGAATCGTATAAATAATTGGAGCCACCCATAAACCACAGCTAGGAACCTTAATCAAGCGAGCCCCATTTGCTCGCCAACTCTGGGAGTCATCAACAAAAACAAACAACTGACCACCCCGAGCACTTACCTCATGTAGATTGGATTTTAATTTATCCAATAACTCATCATTAGGAGCTACAGCAACAACTGGCATGTTTTCATCAACTAAAGCCAAAGGACCATGTTTTAACTCTCCGGAGGGGTATGCCTCAGCATGAATATAAGAAATTTCTTTTAATTTCAATGCACCCTCCAAAGCTACTGGGTATTGCACCCCCCGTCCTAAAAATAAAGCATGCGCTTTATGGACAAACAGTGAGGCGAGGTCTTCAATTTCTTCATTCATCTTTATTGCACGTTCACAACATGCAGGCAGCTCTTGCAATTGCTTCAATACTTCATTCGCTCGATTATCATGACAAAGCGCTGCTGCTAACATTAGAAAAGCAGCCAACTGCGTTGTAAAGGCCTTAGTCGATGCCACACCAATCTCAACTCCGGCACGTGTTAGGAACACACAATCAGCTTCTCGGACCAAGGTACTTGTTGCAACATTACAAATTGCCAAACTAGCCAAATACCCCATGTCTTTTGCTTTTTGTAACGCCGCCAGAGTATCTGCTGTTTCGCCTGACTGGGAAACAGTAATAAATAAAGTGTCTTTAGGAACTACCACGTCACGATATCGATACTCACTGGCAATTTCCACTTGGGTGGGAAGCCCAGCCAATGACTCTAACCAGTATTTGGCAACCATTCCGGCATGGTAACTGGTACCGCAAGCAACAATATGAATCTGCTTCACCATAGGAAATATATGGGAGGCCCGCTCTCCAAAACTGGATCTGAGTACTTCCAGACTATTTACACGACCTTCCAAAGTATCTGTTAGCACCTTAGATTGTTCAAAGATCTCCTTGAGCATAAAATGTCGATAAGGACCTTTACTTACAGTCTCAGCATCACTGGTTAAAGGATGGCGCGGGCGCTCGACTAATGATTTAGAGGCGTCATAGATTGCAATGCTTTTTGAGGTAATCAATGCACTGTCGCCTTCTTCCAAATAAGTTACCGATTGTGCAAAGGATTTTAATGCTAACCCATCCGAGGCAATAAAATTTTCACCAATTCCTATGCCGACCACTAAAGGACTACCTTTACGAATAGCAACAAGTTCCCTAGGCTTTTGTTGATGTATAACACCCAAGGCGAATGCACCTTGCATTTCTGCGGCGGCGGTTTGTACTGCTTGGAGCAAATTTTCACTTTGTAGATAATAGTAATGAATTAAATGGGCCGCCACCTCTGTATCTGTTTCAGAAGTAAACTGATACCCTCTCGCTGCTAATTCACGACGTAAGTGTTCATGATTTTCAATAATTCCATTATGGACTAAGGCAATTTCACCATGGGATAAATGGGGATGTGCATTTTGTTCTGAAGGCTTTCCGTGGGTGGCCCATCGCGTATGAGCAATACCTGTATTACCAGTGACTGCTGTTTCTTGCATGGCATCCGCTAAATTTTGCACTTTACCTTGGATGCGTACGCGATTTAAATGCTCATTATTATCAATTACTGCGATACCAGCAGAATCATAGCCTCGATACTCTAAACGCCGTAACCCTTCCAGTAAAATTTTACTGATGTCCCTTTCAGATACAGCTCCAATAATCCCACACATAACCTGCTCCTCGTTTCAACAACCGCACATGAACGACTTATCAATAAAAAAAGGGCAATTATGCCATAAACATTTATAAATCACTAACATGTTCGGTGTAGTAAAAACCTCTCCAGAGGATGATGCTGCAAAATTTATCCTCTTTAGATTAAAGATAAAAATTCTTGCCTCAGGGAAGACACAGTTGCATCCGGGAATTCTACAAAAAGAAAACCCGGGTTAATGGCTGCGCCTTCACCCAGGCCACACTAGAATAAATACTTAACGACTCCCTTACTCTATAGGATTCTGACACGTTAAATCATATCCATGGTCTTTCATGGCCTTGCATACCTCAAAGGCCAACAACCCATGAGCACGTGTACTTGGATGAATTTCATCCCAGAATAAATAGCTTTCAGGAGTATCACATACTTGGTAGTTTTTATCTCCTGCAGCGAAGCTTGCATCTCTATATTGTAGTACTTGCGCATAACGTAGTACGAAGTTATTAGCAAAAGGTGAACTACGGAATGCATCATACATAGGAAGCTTCACATCAATACACGCGTCAGTAGTGTTGGTGAATCCATAAGTTTCTGGATTTTTTAAAGCGCGTGACAAATAATCTCCCATGTCGATATAGAGGAAGTTTGCATCAGGATAAATTTTTGCCCATTCTTCCATGCGATTTCGAAGTCGCTCATTGTGCATATCAATAGCGTTATTTAAAACTTCTCGATCTGTGGTTTGTACCATACGGGGAGTATCACCTATATGAGGCAGCCCCATAATAACAAATCGACGCGCACCAGCTTGCATCAATTTCATCACAGCAGAACCAGCGCCTGATAGGACATTATCAACATAGGTACTCATTACTTCTGTGTTGTAATTGTCTTCAAAGAATAAGACGTTGATGTAATCATTACTGCCTGAGAAAATAAAAAATACCGTTTCATCACTTAAGGCAGGGTGTTCTAACAAATAAGCTTGAACAGTCAGACCAAGACTAGGTGGGACCAACTTACCTACTATTAGATTTTTTATTGTTCCTAATGGATGACGAATCAAATTCCACACTGTTAATTGATAATCGTAAGTAGCAGTCCAACTCCCCCCAAAAGCACGATTTAAATACACTTCTTCATCCTCTGGAGAAATGGATATCATTTTTGCTAAATATTCATTCCATACCTGGCCATTAGAGAAACGTGCATTCCAATAGGGTTTTCCAGGTAATACAGGCACCATTTTAATTTTGCTGACCAAATTAGCGATATAAGGTGCTAATTGATTATCAAAAAAATCTGTAACAATAGCGATACCGGAATCCAAAACCATTTGTGGTACATAATATTCGTCGGCGAACTCAACCATTTTGTTAAGCACAAAAACTTTAAACGGAGCTACTAAAAAAGCAGGGTCTTCTTCCTGACGCAAACTTTTAAGTAGATGCGTGGTATTTCCTGTATCCGACAAGCTGTCACCAAAAACAACCATCGACTTTACTGGGGTAGCAGAATAACTTATGAGGGGTATGAATAAACAAAGGACAAGGAACCACCGCAACTTCCGAATGTAATAGGCCATATTATCTCCTTATAAAAGCCAACGGATTAAAACACAGATAGCTTTGGTATATAACAGTATGATCGCTGGTTAGTTTTTGTCAACGCATTTCATTAATTTTGCTTAATATTTAAACGTAACATCGGGTGCATTTAATTGAAGCCTATTGATTAAATTCTGTGTAAATGGTAATTTTTGCCAAATATTTTTGTTTATATTTCAGGTAGTACAATGAAAAAAATCGTCATTGCTTCATTTTATAAATTTGTTTCCTTAGAAGATTTTGAAATGTTGCGACAACCTTTGCTTGCTCAAATGCATGAAATCCAAATCAAAGGAACTATTATATTAGCCTCTGAAGGAATCAATGGAAGTTTTGCTGGTACGCGTGAACAAATGGATCTTTTTTATCAATTCATACGTCAAGATGAGCGCTTAGCCGACTTAAAGTTTAAAGAAACATTCGATGAAGAAAATCCATTCGAAAAATCGAAGGTTAAACTTCGCAAAGAAATTGTCACCATGGGTATAAACAACGTTGATCCGTTGAAAAAGGCGGGAACTTATCTTAGCCCCCAGGAATGGAATGAATTAATTCAAGATCCTAACGTCGTCTTAATCGATACGCGTAATGATTATGAGTTTGAATTAGGCACGTTCAAAAACGCCATTAATCCCACCACAGAAAACTTTAGAGATTTCCCGCACTACGTGCGTGAGCAGTTGCTCGATAAAAAAGATAAAAAAATTGCCATGTTTTGCACCGGTGGCATACGCTGTGAAAAATCCACCGCTTATTTAAAGGATTTAGGTTTTGAAAATGTGTATCATTTGCATGATGGTATTCTCAACTATATTGAACAAATGCCTAAGGAAGAATCGCTCTGGGAAGGACAATGCTTTGTATTTGATAACCGAGTCGCGGTTGATGATCAATTAAATCGGGTTTATCCTCAATTACCATTGGATTACAAACACGATCGCAATAAAGAATAAATATGACCAACAAAAAACAATCCGATTCAACCATTGTTTTGAATCGCAAAGCAGGCTTTAACTATTTTATTGAGGATCAATATGAGGCCGGCCTAGTGCTTGAAGGCTGGGAAGTCAAAAGTTTGCGCGCAGGGAAAATAAATTTGTCAGATGCCCACATTATTATCAAAAACAGTGAAGCCTTTTTGCTGGGCGCCCAGATTCAGCCACTCATAACCGCCTCTACTCACTCTATCCCGGACCCAATACGTACACGTAAGTTATTATTAAATAAAAAAGAACTTAATCACCTCATCGGAAGTGTCGAACGTCAAGGATATACTATAGTGCCCCTTTCTTTGTATTGGAAAAAAAATAATATAAAGATAAAAATAGCTTTGGCCAAAGGTAAAAAAGAGCATGATAAGCGCGACACCATTAAGGATCGGGAATGGGAAAGAGACCGCTCCCGGATAATGAAAAAAACAGGGAGAGATTAATGAATGTAGACGAATCGGTACCCGATTTTGCATTCGCAGCAACAAGTGGGCTCAATGCTCATCTAAGTGATTATCGAGGACAACACGTAGTCCTTTATTTTTACCCTAAAGATGCAACTCCAGGATGCACAACAGAAGGTCAAGATTTCCGGGATGCATATCCTCAGTTTCAAAAATTAAAGGCCCAAATATTTGGAGTTTCCCGGGACAGCTTGAAATCTCATGAGAATTTTAAAGCAAAACAAAATTTTCCTTTCGAATTGATTAGCGATCATGATGAACAATTATGCCAATTGTTTGATGTGATAAAAATGAAATCCATGTACGGTAAACAAGTTCGAGGTATTGAGCGAAGCACATTTATCATTGATCCGCAAGGGAAATTAATCAAAGAATGGCGCAAAGTAAGTGTGAAGGGACATGTCGCGGAAGTACTTAACTCATTAAAATAAAATTTATACCGACGGATCATATTAATGCTTTAGGAGAAACCAGAGTTGCCTAACGATCGCTCAAAATGATCCTAATGTGGATTTTTAGTAACCGTGATGAATCGTTACAGTAATTTTATCCTTGACTGAATCTCCTCCCCTAAGCAGAATGAAAGAAGCATTCAAATAATTGTAGGTTGGTGAAGACCGCAACCAGGCTACGCGTTTTAATCACAAGGTGAATTTATGGATAATAGCAATACCCGCCCGAAGCTGTTTGTACTTGATACCAATATTTTAATGCATGACCCTACAGCCATCTATCATTTTGAAGAGCATGATATTTATTTACCCATGGTAGTTTTGGAGGAGTTAGACAGCCATAAAACGGGTACATCGGAGGTCGCACGAAACGTCCGTCAAACCAACCGTATGTTGGTAGAGCTCATGAGCAATGCCTCGCATGAACAAATCGTATCTGGTTTAGCTATACCAAACTATCTCAACTCCGATAAAAAGAAGTGCAGTGGAAAGTTATTTTTTCAAACGGATGAATTCGACCAAGTTGTTCCTTCCACGCTTCCAGGGCATAAAGTGGATAACACAATTCTTGCCACCGCATTAGGGTTACAAAAAAAGTATGCGGGAAAAAGGCAGGTGATTATTGTATCGAAGGATATTAACTTGCGTATCAAAGCAGGAATTCTTGGCATTCTTGCAGAAGATTATTATAGTGACCAGGTACTTGATGATGTCAATCTCTTACACCGAGGTCTACATATTCTTGATAATAGTTTCTGGGATACTCATGCAAAAGACATGGGTTCATGGCAAGAAAGCGGCAAGACTTTTTATAAAGTAGCAGGCCCGTTAATTAATCAATGGAATCCCAACGATTGCATTAGCACCGAGGATGATCAATTCCAAGCCATCGTGAAAAAACTTGAAAGTGACCATGCAGTGATTCAGTTAGTTCGTGATTACACGAAACATTCCGTATGGGGAATCCATGCTAAAAATCGTGAGCAAAACTTTTCTTTAAATTTACTCATGGATCCAGATATTGATTTTGTAAGCTTACAAGGTCCTGCAGGTACTGGGAAAACCCTTCTTACTATTGCTGCAGGTTTAACTCAAGTTTTAGATCAAAACCGTTATAACGAAATTCTTATGACGCGTGTGACCATTCCTGTTGGAGAAGATATTGGCTTCTTACCGGGAACTGAAGAAGAAAAAATGACGCCGTGGATGGGCGCTTTAATGGATAACTTAGAAGTTTTACACAGCTCCCAAGTAGGCGGTAGTTTTGGACGGGGCGCAACTCAAGATCTATTACAAAACAAAATTAAAATTCGCTCTTTGAACTTCATGCGGGGTCGTACTTTTTTAAATCGCTATATTATCATCGATGAAGCACAGAACCTGACTCCGAAACAAATAAAAACTCTGGTTACACGTGCCGGTCCAGGATCGAAAATTATTTGTCTTGGGGATATTAAGCAAATAGATACTCCTTATTTGAGCGAAACAACCTCGGGTTTAACTTTTGCGGTAGACCGGTTTAAACACTGGGAGCACAGTGCGCATATGAGTTTAACTCGCGGGGAACGCTCAAGGCTTGCATTTTATGCAGCAGAACATTTATAGTACGCACTTTAAGGATTTACCATGACTGACCATGCCATCACTTTTGATGACGTTCTGCTTGTTCCTTCATACAACCACCACGAATCAAGAAGAGTCGTGGAAACAACCAATACCGATCGGTTGGGCAAATTATCTTTAGAACTCCCTGTAATTAGTTCTAATATGGATACAATTACTGAAAGTTCTATGGCTAATTTCATGGGTTCTAAAGGTGCAATGGGCGCATTACACCGTTTTATGTCGATCGAAGAAAACATTCAAGAATTTAAAAAATGTCAAAGTAATGTATTTGTTTCGATTGGTTGTACGGCAGCTGAATTGGAAAGAGCAGAAGCATTACGTGATGCGGGAGCTAACTATTTTTGTGTGGATGTTGCCCATGCCCATGCCAAATACGTAGGAAAAACTCTAAAAAGTTTACGTCATTTACTTGCGGATCGCTGTATTATGGCTGGAAATGTTGCGACCTATGCAGGAGCTGATTATCTTGCTTCATGTGGGGCAGATATCATTAAGGCGGGTATTGGCGGTGGTTCAGTATGCAGTACTCGTATTAAAACTGGCTTTGGTGTACCCATGTTAACCTGCATTCAAGATTGTTCGCGCTCAGATCGCTCTATTGTAGCGGATGGCGGAATTAGAACCACTGGTGACATCGTCAAAGCCCTAGCCTTTGGTGCTGACTTTGTGATGATTGGTGGTATGTTAGCAGGTACATCACCAACTCCTGGTGAGGTGATTCAAAAGCAAGATGGCACCAAAGTAAAACGTTACCGTGGCATGGCATCTAAAGAAGCGCAAGAGAACTTCTTAGGACAAATGCATGAATGGAAAACGGCTGAGGGAGTCGCAACTGAAGTACCCTATAAAGAAAATCCAGATGCGATTATTGCTGATATAGTTGGGGGTTTAAGATCCGGTCTGACCTATGCTGGCGCAGACACAATTAGCGAACTGCAACGTAAATTAAATTATGTAGTCGTAACTCAAGCCGGGCGTATCGAAAGCTTACCACATAAGCTATTGGGCTAAAATTAATTGGAATACAACCCGGGTTAAGCAAAACCCGGGTATTTTATAGATGCAAGTCAGGGGCCTGATGGTCCATTCTGTTCAAATGTTTTTTCTTCCTTCTCGCTAGGAGAAGGACTAGGTGATTGCTCAACAAGTGAATCAAAATCCATACCTTCAAATGCTTCATTAAATTCCGCCATTAAATTCGAAGAAGTACTATTTTCCGGGCTACCTAAATCCATTTGCACATCCTCATCCTCTTCTGGTTCTGGTTCTGCCATTTCATCCAGTTCTTTCCCATCCCCCCCAGTTAACTGGGCTGTGACACCTTTTATCGCATTCACAAGTCCCGAATTAACCGCGTCTTGAATAGAACTTACCATTTCTTTAAACTGAAGAGCTGCTTGCCCTGCTTGGGTGTTTTTGAGATCATCCAATTTTTGATCCGCTTGATCCAATAATTGATCTTTTATATCTCCGGCCTTAGCGTTAAAGGCGTCTTTTAATCCACCTAAAGCTTGGCCTAACTCGGTCTTTGAAAATTTATCTAAGGCCATTTCCCCTGCCTTTTTCAGGGCACCGTTTATATCTCCATTAATCTCAGAAACCATCTCACTGAGTTGCTCGTTCAATTCAAGATAAGGATTTTTTTCCTTACTCTCAGTAGACTTCTTTTTAGCTTCTGGGAAGGGCTTACCCTCGTCTTGCGAAGGCTTCTTATCTTCGTCCTTATCCGATTTTGGTTTAGGCCCGTCATTAATGTCAGGTGTGATTACATTAGGTTGTGGAGGCGGAGAGCTAGTCGTCTGAGTTTCTTGTGATTTGGGCTTTTCTTTTTCAGTTTTTTCAGTACTCATAAATCTTAACCTCGGTAATAATCCACCTCTATGTTAAAGATAGCACATCATAAGAAACATTACCTTTAAATAGATAGCGCAGATCGAATAATTTCAGATACACTTATCTTATCAAGAGTTGTTCTTTGATGAATTGGATTTAATCATAATTTACAATAATTTTGCAAAATTATTGCAACCTTTATGGAATGATATTTTACTATGAATCTTAATGATTTTCGCTATATGCGTCGCGGTAAACAACTGTTTGATTTAAACAAAGAAGATTATAATCTCCTTAAGCCCATTAGACGACGAGGCACAAAAACCGATCGCGCACTGCTACTTTTACATGGGTTTACCTCTACACCCGCAGTTTATCGCTACTTAATTCCTCAATTAAATCATTACGATGCCGTAGTTTGTCCAGCATTACCGGGTCATGCCGAAAGTATCGCTGCCTTTGCCCACACCAAGGTTTCAGATTGGATTGAATGTGCAACGAAAGAGTGTGAACAGTTATTTAAAGAATATCAACATGTGGATGTCCTGGGGTTATCCCTTGGGGGAATATTGGCATGCGAGTTGAGTGCAACTTTTACATTCAATCATATGTTTCTTTTAGCTCCTGCTTTAAAATTACAAATGAATATTTATCGTAATCTACAGCTTCTTCTTGTACTAAAAAAACTTGGATTCTGTGAACTAAGGGGCGTAGCGGGTAATATGGAAACCAACAAACATGCCGAAATATCCTATCGAAGGATACCCATTCCTGTACTTATTGAACTGTTTACAATGATTCGCGAATATCAATGGATTACCCCCAATTGCCCAATTGATCTCTTTTTTGGTGTTCATGATATTGTTGTTGCCTCAAAAGAGGTAGAACAAATGTTTTCTCATGTCCCCAACACAACAATCCACTGGTTAGCAAATTCAGCTCATGTCTTGCCATTAGATAATGATTTGGATCAAATTGTGCAGTGTATTAATCAACGCACCTCACCCAATCTTAATGAAAAATCGTCTCTTTTGTTGATGGGAGAGAGTTAGAGTCGATCTCTACCTTCGTTATGCGCTCCCTGCCAGAGATAAGGGCTGCTCTCACTTTCCAATACGGTTGAGATAGCGATAAATCCCCCCCTTTCCCATTACGGGAAAGGGTTGGGGTGAAGGGGAATTTCACCATGAATTTTAAGGAAATTGCTTATTGTAGCGATTGAAATCTTTCAATTCGAATTGATTCCACTCGCGCATATCCAATACCGAGCCATCGAACGCCATAAAGTCTGCGCGGGTGGTAGGTAGATTAAAATAATAAATATCACTGGCATCAGTAGCTAAATTGCTCTGATGTTTTGCCACTGAAATTTCTGCAACCGAACGATCGTGGGTTTTGACAAAACTGCGTTGTGCTCGTAAGTAACGACCTTTAAATCGTGCATTTCCCCAAAGTTCAACGTCGAGCCTATTTACGGCGCCAGCTAGTTGGATTGTAGATTTCTGCTTCGCACGAACCGTCAAAGTATCCGTTTTAACCCAAAATAAACTCAACCATGCATTTCCTTGCATGACTAAATTAGCCAGGTTAACTACCCCGGAAAGTTGTACCTTCGGGCTTCCTTCTAAATGGAGTCGCAAACCCGGACTAGATATTCCGCCAATTTGAGTAAGGCCTTTACCTTGTATATCCAAAACTCTTAATCCGATAGCTCCACCTAATCTTACAGTTCCGGTATTCACCAAGTACACATCCAATAAACTCGTACGTATCTGATCTCCAGTGAGTATGGGTGTGCCATTAGCCATCAAGCGGTTAAGAAATCGGCCTCGTATCTCAGCATAGATTGACCCATGTAAATCTCCTTTCCCCGCTATCGCTAAATATAAGGTGTTTTGTGAAACCTCTACTTTTACTGCCGCCAAATCGCGAGGATCACCCGATAAAATTACCTGAGGCTCTTTATAACCAGTATGCAGCCTAACATGAATTGGTCCTTGGACGTTAACTTGATTGAAAGCAGATACTCGTCTAACTTGTTTTGTTTTAAGTACTTGAGGGGGTGGTGAGAGAGGCTCATTTTTTGGCGCATGATGCACACAAGCAGTTAATAAAAATACAATCGGAATCAATAAGTAAGACCGCTTTAGCATAGACTTCATTCCCATATCAATAATTCCTCTACATTAGAGGAAGTTCTAACAATGTGCAAGGTCAGGATATAATGCATAAATTCTTCATAAGTAAGGCTGGATAAAGCGATGAGGCCCGGGGATTTAGTTCATACGAAACCTGGGCTTTACCCAGGTTATTTTAAAACCAGGAACCTTTATTAAAATCTGAAAGCATTACCTTAGCAGGACAAGTATCATTAACTTGTGAATCAGGAGCGCTATCGATTAATGATTCTAACGGTTCATCAAATGGAATTAATGCCGGCAACTGAATATAAATATCAACCAATATACCATTCCTACAACCTAAATAAACTTTTCCAGAATTATTTGTACCAAATGTTTGGGTTACCATTTCTCGCAGCACCGCCAACGATACCTTTTGTCCTTGATGTTGCGTTAGGTATTGTCCCAAAATCGAATTATCCACCGACTCCGTCAAACGCATCGCAAGCGAAAAATAATCATCCGCAGATAAAATTTGGCAACTTCCATGCTTATTCCATTCATGGCGCTCCAAACAGCTCCCATAATTGTAACTGGGCATCATTTTTTTTAAATGTTCAGAAACTTGAGGTGAGAGATTTAGCGGAGGATAAGCACAATGTCTAGATTTTTGCTCTACACCACAATATCCATAACTTTGGCCGCAGGCATTCTGATTGGGCCATAAACCATGTAGGGTAAGATGCTTTGCTTGATAAGAGTCTTTAGATAGATGCATGCATTCGGGCTTACCTGCTTCATATCCATAGGTTTGACAAAAACCAGGCTGTGAGCTAAGCGCTAAAACATAAGAATCTGACATCCCTGCATGCGTATCGCAAGAATCACCGAACTCTACAGAAGCAACAACGTTGAAAGAAAAAACAAGCAACAACAGGGTAGTGAGCTTTTTCATTAAGACACTCCGGTCAAGCTTCTTTCAAAACATTATACATTAGAAGATAACGAAAACCAGTCTTTTATTTTATATAACCCTATTGAATATAAATGAAAAAATTTTATTTATAGTGTTTATTTCAAAGACCAAATATCATTAAAAATAAGTTTTAGACAAAGCAGAATTAGTCTGCAGCTAATCATTGGAGAAACACGCCATATTACATAGTTCTATTGAATTGTTTTCAGAACCCTTTTTAAAGAAAGCAGGACTCTTGTCTAATTTAAAATCAACTTTGAATATATCCTCACAAAATTCCTCATATTCAGTAGAATTAAACTCTAACGCCTCTTTCTCCTTAGGTTTAAATAGTGTTTCTACTGCATAATGGGAAGCAATGCCAAGCGCCACTGCAATAAGAAGCACGGGTACACCTATACCCAAAGGTACGAACATTAAACTTGCAAATACAACCGCAGGAATGAACGCTTCAATTATAATGCTGCGCACTAGACTTGCCGATTGATAAACTCTGACCCTTTTCTGATATTCAGTCTCTGCCAGGCATTGCTTTATTTCCAGGAAAATAAATTGTTTTTCCTTCTTATCAAGGTGATCATACTGTTTTTTCAATTGTTCCGTTAAATCGGAGGCCTGTTTCATTTGCTCTTGAATGGTCAAATGGGTTTTATACAGTTCGATACCACCCTTGGTAGCATTATTGATGACGGTAAATACAAAGCACAATACTGCGCCAGCAATGGCCATAGAAGCTAAAACCGGAGCTGCTATAGGCATGAAGGGCATAGTTAAGATCAAAAAAGCGAGCATTAAACCTACTGCATAGGCAATATTATTGATTAAAGATATTTTTTGGAGTTGCCAATCTCTTTCACACTTTGATTTTTCATTTTTTAAGGTACGCAGTTGGATTTCTATTTGACGACTATCTTTTTGTTGTTCATTAGTAAGTTGTCTTTCCTTCTCCATGTCGCGAAATGTTTGAAGTTGTTGTTCTAAGCGCTCTATATCGTCATTGTATTGCATCATGGCTTTATTATGTTTAATTCGTTCTTCTTCAAAAGCCCATACCGTCATAATTATGTCGAAAACTAGCAGCGCAAGAGTGACGGCATCTCCTGCCATCCCAAGTGAACCTTTTCCTGTAAGCCAGAAGAAGCAAAGCAGATTCGCAGTACCCCATACCGAATCATTCAATAAATCAAACTTCCTTTGTGACCATTGGGTTAGAAAACGATCCTGCCAAGGAGTATTCGCTTCCACCTCATCCATCCATGGGCCTTTTATTGTGTGTTTGAGTAATATACCCAATTCCAGAAAAAAACGAGCATAGTATAAAGTCCAACTTAGATTACCGGTATAAAAATCAGGAGTTTTGATGGCTTCAGCCGCTTGTTCGGCGTAGTAACGACCTTCGGGTACTAATCCAATTACGGTTTTTAAAAAAGTTGAACCCCATACCCAATACAATCTCTTCTCATTCAATTTGCCCATGTGCTTTTTAATCGACTTCGTGGTACCAATCGACAAATCAACAATATCTTCCGCTAATAATTGGCCTACCGAAATACCCATATATTTAACAGGTTTCGCATCAGAGCCTGCTTGCTGTATTTCAAACTCCTTTATCCTAGCCTGATATACAGGATCTAATAATCTGAGAAAATCGGAGCACTTTTTAATTTGGGTATTGTATTCTCTTATATTTTCGAATTTTTTATATTCTATTTCATGTTTTTGTTGTGCTAACAAGAGCAAAAGAGTCATTTGCAACTCATATACACGCTCTTCTTTTTGAAGATCATTCATGTATTTGAACATCACGCTGTCTGTTTTGTTCAATAACTCTAAATAGAAATTTAATGAAGAAAGAAAAGCATTGCTGCGGTATTCTGTAAAGGCACGGCCTGTGAATTTTTTAATACATTCCAGCTCCTCTCCTCTAGCCCGTTTATAGCTTGGAGTGCACGCCTTCTTTAGCTTATTGTATTGAACACTTTCTTCGTTATATGTAATTAATTTATTATTATATTCCTCCAACTTTTGGAGATACTGTAAGTATTCAGATGATTTAATATATTCTATATATTCAGGAGAATTTCTTTTTAAAAACCCTAGTGTTGAAGGGATTATCGGCTTAACAGGTTTCTTTAAGCGAGCCAGCGGGTAAATACTGTTACTTTTTTTATCCCCGTAATAGAGTCTATTACCATGCAAAATGATTGCATGAGTACTCTCTGACAACTCTTCGATCTCGGAAAATTTTCCGGGTAAAGAATCAATCTGAATGAGGCCACATTCAGCTCTGTTGTAGTCAAGCAAGTCCCCGTAGCTCAAATCAGCAAGTTTCTTTTTGTCCTTCAATGCATCTCTAAGAAATGACTGCAGAATTGCGCTACTCGTTGCCATAGTATCACCTCTATACTCATGAATTCTGGCCATTCATTCAGAGCACAGCGAAAAAATTTATATGTTCTTTTTTATAACATAATATTGATTTTAAAAACAAGATGAGCATACATTGATTTACAATATTGATACCAAATTTTTACTAAAAAAGATGATTTTTGTAAAAAATTAATTTTTGGGCCAATATTGAGTGCCGTGTACAGAGATAAGGTGGTATTGGGAACCCGGGTTCGCTTCGCTTTACCCAGGCAATCACTAGATGAATTATTAGAATTTATGAGGTAATTTCGCGCGCGTAAATGTCATCAAAACGTTTAATATCATCTTCTCCCAAATAATCCCCACTTTGGACCTCAATAACATAGAGTGGTTCATTACCAGGATTACTTAAACGATGAAGTGTATTTTGGGCAATATAAGTCGATTGATTCACAGATAAATAAATCATTTGCGAGTCGTTTATTACTTCTGCTTTGCCGGACACAACAACCCAATGTTCTGCACGATGCTGATGCATTTGTAAAGACAACCGAGCTCCAGGCTTGACCATCAATCGTTTTACTTTAAATGATGCACCTTCAGCTAAAATTTCATAATATCCCCAGGGACGCGAAACTCGTTGGTGATCTTGAGTTAATTGATGGTGATCTTTACTTAAAGAATTTACTAGATCTTTAACCTGTTGCGAATATTGCTTATCAGCCACTAAAACAGCATCTTGGGTAGCCACAATAATTTGATCTTGGACACCAATTGCGGTAACTAAAAGGTCGGTACTATGAATCAAGCAATTCGTACTTTGTTGAGCAATAACTTTTCCAGTGACGGTGTTCCCATCTTGATCGGCTGTATTAGCATCGGCTACTGCAGACCAACATCCTAAATCACTCCATTGCATAGACACAGGGATTACTACTGCTTTATTCGTTTTTTCCATAATCGCATAATCAATGGATTCCGCTTCGCAACGAGAGAACGATTCTAAATCAAGACGTAAAAAATCATGATGATTCTTGGCTTTTAATACAGCCTGCTGACTAAAATAATAAATATCAGGTTGATATTCTGCTAACTCTTGAAGATATACATCCGCACGACAAACAAACATGCCGCTATTCCAAAAATAGTTTCCATCGGCAATAAATTCTTTGGCGCGATCAAGTTCCGGTTTTTCCCTGAAACTTAAAACCTGTTGCACCTTTTCAGTAAGCGGCTCGCCTGCTTCTATGTAACCATATCCAGTTTTAGGACTATCGGGCTGAATCCCAAAAGTAACTAGAGCGTGATGTTCGGCCGCATATTGTGCTCCTATTAACATCGCTTCTTGCCATTCTTTATCATCAGCAATCCAATGATCTGAAGGAAGTACTAACATCACCGCATCGGGACCTGCTTGCTGAGATAAATAATGAGCTGCACATGCAATGGCTGGGGCGGTATTACGAGCACAAGGTTCCAGCAAATAAGTCATTGACTGATTAAAATGATTTAATTGATCCTGACAAAGAAAATAATGAGCATCATTGCTTACTATAAGAGAAGGCGTCATTACCAAGCTCTGCGCTCGTTTTACAGTTTGTTGCAGGAGGGATAACTCACCATTTAAAGCCAGAAATTGTTTTGGATAATTTTTTCGAGATAAAGGCCATAAACGAGTTCCAGAACCTCCTGCAAGGATAACGGGATAAAGAATAGTCGTCATAAAGTTCCATGTTATGGCATAATCGCCGCATTCTAACAGTATTTTTTACCTAAAAAAAGGTAACTTTTCAATCAATCCAGGAACTAGGCTCTTCTACCCTGCTGTAGTTATCCGCATAACATAGATGCGTGTGGTGCTTAGACTTGTTGAAAGGATATATAAAATAAGTAATTTACGGGGACTTACTATTATGAAAAAAAAAGCAGTAGTTCTATTATCGGGTGGGTTAGATTCAACGACTTGTCTAGCTTTGGCTGCTTCCAAAGGCTTTTCTTGTTATGCGATTAGTTTTTCTTACGGGCAAAGACATTCTGCTGAATTGCTTGCAGCAAAGCGTATTGCACAACACTACGAGGTAGCAAAACATCAGATCGTTACCTTAGATACGGAATTATTCAGAAATTCAGCATTGACTGATGGTTCTTTGGATGTACCTGCTTTCCAGGGCGGCACTGATATTCCAGTAACCTATGTTCCTGCACGCAATACCATTTTTCTAGCTATGGCCTTAGGTTTTGCAGAATCAATAGATGCTAGAGACATATTTATTGGTGCAAGTTCTGTTGACTATTCACACTATCCAGATTGCCGTCCAGAATTTATCGCGGCATTTCAAAATTTAGCCAATTTAGCAACCAAAGCTGGAGTAATGGGTGATCGTTTTACGATTCATGCCCCATTACAACATTTAAGCAAGGTACAAACCATTCAGCTTGGAGTAAGTCTAGGAGTAGACTACAGCTTAACTGTTTCCTGCTACAAAGCCAATGATGCGGGCCAAGCCTGTGGACAATGCGATAGTTGTACCTTCAGACAACGCGGTTTTCTTGGGGCTGGAATTACTGATCCTACTGGATATTATTCTGATCCTATATAAAAATATTATTCTAATCCTATATATAAGTTCCAATTAGGGTATGAATTTCGTTTGAGATAAATACCCTACCGAATAAAAATTACCCTTAAGGTTTTATTAACCCCCAATATGCTCATTAATTACACTATTAACCCAAAAAAATCAATTTATTTTACACTTTTGTTACAACAAATTGAGCATTTTTGATTCACATATAGCAAAATCGTTGCTATTATTCGCCCTGATTTATAACCTTGGAGTAAGATAATGACATTTAAACAGTTTATGAAGACCGTTGCTTATTTACCAGCTGATGCTTTTACTGGCGTGGTTAAATTAGTATTGGGATATACAGATAAATACGGTGACGAACATCGTGGTTTACTAGGTCTAGCAACAGATGGGATTAAATTTGTTGGCCGTTCAATTTCTGACTTCTTGTCTGAACACAAAAAAGCAATTACTACTGCTGCTTGGCTTACTTTAGCTACTGCTGGTGCTGTTGCATTGACTTTATTCTTATGGCCTGCTGCTTTAACTGCAGTTGCTTCATTCTCAATCTACGGTTTTTCTATTGCAGGTATCGCTGGTGCTAACGCCCTTGCGCAAATCGGTTTGGCTTCTCTATTAGCGGGTGCTGCAGTTTCTGCTGCTACTTATGTAGGCGCTGCTGCGGGTAATTTCTTTTCTTGGGTTGCTGATTGCTGCAAAAACATTAAAAGCAAAGCTCCTAAAAGTGCTAACGAAGATGAATACCGTGAAATTGATGAAGACGAGTACTCAGATAAAGAAGACGATACTCTTGAAGTCGTTAGTGATAGAAAAGGAATCAAAGCTACTGAAATCAAAGCTACTGAAACCAAAACTAATCCACTAAGTGCTTTGTCAACTTCTACTGACAAAAAAGAAAGTAGTGGTCATGAACATGTAGATGTACTAAATTTTGATTTCCCAGCTACTTCAAAAGTAAAAGGTACTGCTCCTGTAGTAACCAAAGACGAAAAAGTTGAGCAAACTAACAGCCTATAATTAAGTAAATTTTTAAAAACGCGGCTATGCCGCGTTTTTTTTTATTTTCATTTTAATAAATTTATCAAGTTAGGATATATAAAACTGACTGAAGTTTAGAACTCTCTCTTTTAGTTAAAGTCATCTATTTGAAACTCAGTTACCTACAGCATTTATAATTCATATGCGTTATAATCAGTCATTTTCAGATAAGCAGGTATCTACTTGATGGCGAAACAACGTAAAATGCTGGTTACCAGCGCCTTACCGTATGCAAATGGACATTTACATCTTGGGCATTTAGTGGAACACATTCAAACGGATATTTGGGTACGCACTCATAAGATGTCTGGAATCGAATGCATCAGTATCTGTGGTGATGATGCTCATGGCACTCCAATTATGTTAAAAGCAGAGCAAATGGGGATTACTCCTGAAGCGTTAACGGCTGAGATCAAACTAAGCCATGAGCGTGACTTCAAAGCCTTTGCGATTGCTTATGATTGTTATCACACGACTCACTCCCCAGAAAATAAAATTTTAGCGGAGACTATATACGAGTCCTTAAAGGCAAATGGTTCAATTATTAAACGAACCATACGTCAAGCTTATGATCCCGTAAAGCAAATGTTTTTACCCGATCGTTATGTCAAAGGGACCTGTCCGAAATGTAGTGCTAAGGACCAATATGGCGATAACTGCGAAGTTTGTGGTGCAACCTACTCACCCACAGATCTACTTGATGCAGTATCTGCTATTTCCGGTGCTAAACCTGTAGAAAAAGATTCAGAACATTACTTTTTTGACTTACCTCGTTATGAAGATCTATTAAAGGAATGGACTCGAAGCGGGCACCTGCAAGCTGAAGTAGCCAACAAATTAGATGAATGGTTTGCGGCTGGATTAAAACAATGGGATATTTCACGTGATGCACCTTATTTCGGGTTTCCAATCCCAGGGACCACCGATAAATATTTCTACGTCTGGCTTGATGCTCCTATAGGGTACATGGCCAGTTTTAAGAAATACTGTGAGGAACATGATGTCTCTTTTGCTGAATTTTGGGATAAAGAAACGACCACTGAGTTGTACCATTTCGTGGGCAAAGACATCGTTTACTTTCATGCTCTGTTTTGGCCGGCTATGCTTGCTGCCAGTGGTCATCGGATGCCTACTGCAGTTTATACTCACGGCTTTTTAACCGTTGATGGCCAAAAAATGTCAAAATCACGGGGAACTTTTCTGGAAGCACGTACGTATCTGCAACATTTACATCCGGAATACCTACGGTATTATTTTGCAGCTAAACTGAATGGCCGTGTTGATGATCTCGATTTAAATTTTGAGGATTTCACCAACAGAATCAATGCAGACCTTGTGGGCAAGGTTGTCAATATTGCCAGCCGTTGCGCCGGATTTATCAATAAGCGATTTGCGAACCAACTCAGTAATAGCTTAAGCGATCCACAATTGTATGCCGAACTGCTAGAAATGCGTGCTGAAGTCATTGAATCATTTATATCTCGCGATTATGCTCGTGCTGTACGTCACATTATGGATTGTGCCGATAAAGTCAATCAATACATCGATACTCATAAACCTTGGGTATTAGCAAAGCAAGAAGAACGTTTACCTGAAGTACAAGCTATTTGTACCATGGGAATTAATTTATTCCGAATCTTAATTACCTACCTAAAGCCAATAGTCCCTCTGATGGCAAATGCCGCGGAAGAATTTTTAAATTGTCCCCCCCTTACCTGGGAATCAATTGATAATCCTTTATTAAATCAGAGCATCAATACGTTTCAACCTTTAATGGTTCGTGTTGAAAAAGAAAAAATACAAGCCATGCTGGAGCAATCCAAACAGGTGAACAATGGCCTCAGTTAAAGAAATTGACGCACTTTTGCCACAAACTCAATGTGGCGAGTGCAATTATCCTGGTTGCTTGCCCTATGCCGAAGCGCTAGCTCAAGGGAGTGCTGCGATTAATAAATGTCCTCCAGGAGGTGTTGACACAGTTAAAGCGCTCGGAGCATTACTCAATGTTGATCCTGCTCCTTACTTGCAAGAAGCGTTAGCAAATACCCGCGCACCCTCTGTTGCTGTCATTCGTGAAGCAGAATGTATCGGTTGTACCAAATGCATCAAAGCCTGTCCGGTCGATGCAATTATTGGCAGCGGCAAATTAATGCACGCGGTAATTGACCATGAATGTACGGGTTGTGGATTATGTGTTGCTCCCTGTCCCGTAGATTGTATCGAGATGGTTAATTTACCCCTGGTAAACTATGATAAAGATTTAGCACGTAAACGTTTTAATGCCAAACAAACCCGTTTGTTACGTGAAGAACATGAAAAACAGCAAGCGTATCGAGAAAAGCGTCAACTTGCATTAAAAGCGGATAAAACCCAAGACATGCAAGCCAAGCAGGACTATATCCAACAGGCATTGGCCCGCGTAAAAGCAAAAAGAAGCCATGAATAAACAACAGCGCCACGAAATTTTTGCCCGTTTTCAAGAACAAAACCCACATCCAACTACTGAGTTGACTTACCGCTCTTCTTTTGAATTATTAATTGCGGTCATTCTTTCAGCACAAGCAACGGATGTGGGAGTAAATAAAGCCACTGCTAAATTATTTCCGGTGGCTAATACCCCTCAAGGTATCCTTGATTTAGGACTGGATAGACTTAAAGAGTATATAAAATCTATAGGTCTTTATAATAGCAAAGCCCAAAATATTATGAACACCTGTGACCTGCTGGTCAAAAAATATAAGGGTAACGTTCCTAATCAACGTGAGGAATTGCAATCATTGCCTGGTGTAGGTCGTAAAACCGCCAATGTGATTCTCAATACTGCTTTTGGGGAGCCCACTGTGGCTGTAGACACCCACATATTTCGGGTAGCGAACCGCACAGGACTTGCCAAAGGTAAAACTCCTTTAGCAGTTGAAAAAGCGCTCCTAAAAAACATCGAACCCAAGTTTTTGAAGGACGCTCACCATTGGCTTATTCTCCATGGACGTTATGTATGTACCGCACTACGTCCTCATTGTAAAAACTGTATCATTCAAGATCTTTGTGAATATCCTGATAAGAATTGGTCTTAATAGAGAGATTTGTCATTACACCCCAGATGGTTAGAATTTCCTGCCCTCGGGTTAATGGATTAGGACATAACTTAAGTAATTTAACGCTAAAAATCAATTGATTAGTTATGATAACGGGTTAGTTGAACTGAAAAAAATAAATAATAAAGGTTACCATTCTCCTCATTAAAATAAAGATTTATTTGAATCATTAGCAAGATGTAATGTTCCTGCACTTCATGCGAAAAAGACTGGCATTTCCAAATTTTTACTCTTACAATAAAATTTCGTTGTTGCAGGGAGAGCAATACTATGAACTGGTGGACTTCAGTAGTTGATGGAACCAAGTCACTTGGTGATGGGGCAACATGGGTTTGGAATAACGCCATAAAGCAAACAGTAGGTTACGCTGCAAATACTGCATTTTATGTAGCGGAACAAGTCTTAGCCTTACGTGAGGCAATTCCTGCAGTAGTCACTCCCCCGGTGATGAAAATTGTCAAAGGAGGAGGGAATATACTTTTGTATGATGTCCTTCCTGTTGTGGGCGCACATTATGCCAATAATAATATTCAAAATTATTTGCGTCCCGAAGATCCAACCGGGATCTTAGCATCTTATATGGTTGTTCCTAGCTTAACTTTAGTAAATTACGCAGTATGGGGATTTACTTATCGACAAGCATCCAAAGTAGTTGTGCATACCTTAGCTCTTGATGCATTAGGTTCATCTGCTTTTAACGAACACAAAGGAAAACTTATCCCTCCCCCACCGACCCTCTGTGGCGAAAAAGAAGAGGATTGTAATTTCAAACGCAAATTTAAAGGTTCCCTACGCGAACCCATTGTATTGGCTTTTAATGATCTTGTACTTTTAGGAATTAGTAAATTCGTTCCCTATGGGGAGCAAGTGGCATGGATCTTGGCTATCTTTTTTTATGGTGAATACATCACTCGGATGGCAACCCCAGAACGTTGTGAGCGCCATAAGGCGATGAAGTCTGAATCCATCTTGTCTTTAGGGGCTTCTTATACAGCAACTTCAGCCTTAATGGATTATGCACTTGATTCTACGGTAGGCCCAATCCCCTACCTTTATCTCCGTACATTGCGCCATTTATTACTCTTAGCCCATATTAATGTGGCATCGCATATGACTTTGCCATTAGTTCGCTCAACGAAAGATACCATCCCCGTTGATCCTTTAGTGATTTATGATCGTATCAAGCGATTCACTGTTGACGTCGTATTTGCAGGATTAATGCAACGAATACCTATTGATTTTAAACCACCTCCAGGCGCTAAACCCTTCATTCCTTTATCAACTGTTTTCAAATTTCTAACTAAGGTTTTGGAAAGTGATTTAGAGCAAGTTAAACCAACGCCACCTGGTTTTTTTAAGAAAACCACAAAGCATCTTCTACCTAGTATGTTTAATAGCTCCAAAAATGAACTCAATGCTCCAGTGAGTAAGGAATTTTGGTCTAATATTCGCAAAGAATTTTGGAACGATATTAGCATAGATTTACTTTATGCTATGGAGAAAACAAGAAACCTTGTTCTACCTAGAATCTTTCACAGCCCTAAAAATGCCGTCAATGATCCAGTGATTAAGGAATTTTGGCCCGACATCCGCTCTGATTTACTCTATATTATAGAAATTATTGAAGCCACAAAACCAGTTAAAACCTTAACAACGGCGCCTACAGCAATTGCGTCTACGGTTAAATATACACTTCCAGTCGTATTAAACTACCGATTCGGCTTACCTATAAAATTGTCTGAATTTCTGTTATCTTTGAGTAAGAAAGAGGATTTTTGGGATTTTGTTACTGCCCTAAGATTATGGCTTGAACGAAACAGTGTATCTTATGAGGTAATTTTGGCTAAAGGGACTCGCAGCGCAGGCTTACATGAATCAAACAAAATTATTGAGCTTCCTCAGGAGCCTAAGACCCAAATTGTACCTTCAGCTAATGAATTAAAAACACCAAGAACACCAACAGTGATAGACGCCAAACAGTTAATTCCCTCAAAAACTTTAACTGGAGTAACTGCTAATAGTTTATTTTCTACGAAGCAGCGAGCAAGAGCCATGAACAATAGACCTCCGCAAGAAGTAGATTGTTCTTCACCATCTCAAGAGGAACTTTCTTCAACAACTGTTTATAATCAATGAGTTGTGGATCGAAAGAATGCTTATAGTATTTGAATTCTTTCGATCACCGTGTTTGAAATCGCAATTCGCCTAGTGCCCGATCGTTCTCACCATCTGGCTTAAGACCCCTAATTTTTTTCAGGCGCTACCGCAGTACTCCCGCTGAAGTGGGCAACTACTTGCCATATTAAATACAATGGTGTTATATTTACGCGCGAATTAGTTTATTAAAAAGCACAATTGTCAGTAAAAACCAAGGCAAAGTTATGGAAATCCTAAACATATGAATCAATCATTGCCTTCACAGCGTTCACGCTGTTTCTTGTTCCTGACAGTAAGCGTTATTACCTCTCTTATTCTACTCATCAATGTATCGTTTAAAATTGTTCTCATAGATGGATTAATGTTCTCCGTGAACTGCTTAATCACCCCATTAATAGCAGGTTTATATTTATTGGCATTAAGAACTTGTACGATAAAAGAACAAAGGCATCTGCTGAATATTTCGTTAATGACTTTATATGTTTTTTGTATTGGCGTGTATGTACTTATACATTTACCTGCCGCCGAATACATGCATGATAATCCCGTTTATCAAATTATTTTTGCAGACATCCCTAAGAAATTCTTTGCAACCACCATTTCCTTTGCACTTAGCTTCTACCTACCCCATCTATTGTTTTATCCTAAGTCCAGTAAAATACAGCCTTCACCAAAACAATGTATGCTCCTTGCCGTATTAGGTGGTATTAGTTTTTTTGGACTTGATTTTTTTCTCTTATTTTCAGGAGTACATCTCCACAGTTTCAAACAAATTTTTATTGATTCCATGATGATTGCTTCACTCATATTGCTTCTTATTGGAGTGTTTTATTTAACCTTTTTGCTTAAATACCAGAATTCTTTTTTCACTCCAGAACCTGGCAGAGAAGGATTACCCTTATATCATTACTTTATTTGTGTTGCGATCGTCATCATGCTTATTTGTCTGGCTTGTGAATATAGAATCGTAACTATTATCAATAAATATATGGTTCTATCAGCCAGCTCTTTGTTTTTCCCCATTACATTAATGATTAGTACCATCCTAGGTGAGCTTTGGGGCTATCGAGTTAATTTAAAATTATGCCTAATCCTTATTGCGGCTCAATTTACATTTGATGTTTTACTTATAGGACTCGTGGCTTTACCATCCCCGACATTCTTTGATTTAAATCCTTTTTACAATTATATCATGCTCAAAAGACTACCTACGGCTTCGGTAGCGTTGTTTGTTGCCTTTATTAGTAATGCCCTGCTGTTACACTATTTAAAATACTGCAAGTGGAATTTACATCGTCCGTTACGCATCTTAATTGCTAATTTTTGTTCCAATTCTTTATTATGCTTAATTGACTACAGCTTATTGTTCGGTGGTATTTATCCCTATGATCAAGTTATTGATTTAGTCGTGAATGTTTGGCAATACAAATTATTAATGACGCTCATTCTCCTCCCTTTTATTTTATGGTTTTGTACTCATATGGAGAAGAATAAAGCGTTAACTTTGCAGTATGACTAAGGGATTAAATATTGTGATTACGGACGTCTTAACATTAGCCTGTGGTTAAGCTATATAACCTAGGTTATAAGAGCGTTCCAGGCAAATTGCGGATCATTCCTTTTTTACAGGTCTTTTCCAACCATAAACTGTTTTCTGCTTTGATTCAGTTAGCGTCAACTCACCTGGAGGTACATGCTTTCGGATGGTACTCCCTGCGCCTATCGTTGCATTAGCTCCTATTGTCACTGGAGCAACCAACTGGGTATCTGAACCAATAAACACTCCATCTTCAATAATGGTTTTGTGTTTATTAACTCCATCGTAATTGCAAGTAATTGTACCGGCACCTACATTAACTTTTTTCCCCAGACTTACATCTCCCAAGTAACTTAAATGGCTTGCTTTGGATCCCTCAGCAAATACCGCTTTTTTGGTTTCAACAAAGTTACCTATTTTGCAGTTTGCAGATAATTCCGTACCCGATCTTAAACGAGCAAAAGGACCAATTGCACAATCATTTGCTATTTCACAGCCTTCTAAAACGCTGTTGGCATAAATTTTACAGCCAGCACCTAAGCTCACATCGGTAAGGATGCAATTAGGTCCGATAGAACAACCATCTCCAATAACTACCTTACCTTGGAACACACAATTGATGTCAATATATACATCTTTGCCACAGGTTAATTCACCGCGTAGATCAAAGCGATGTGCATCAGCGAGTGTTACTCCTTGTTGGAGCAATTTTTCAGCGTGTTTTACTTGCCATATTCGCTCTAATTGTTGGAGTTGCAGACGGTTATTTACCCCTTGAATTTCTGCGTTATCTTTTACACTCATTGTTTTAATTAATGTTTGACTGGCAACAGCTAAAGCAATGATGTCTGTTAGATAGTATTCAGCTTGAGCATTATCATTACTCAGTCTAGGCAACCACTTGGCTAAATCATCAGATATTGCACAACAAATACCTGAATAAATTTCTTTTATATTCTTTTCTTGCTCATTTGCATCTTTTTCTTCTACAATGATGGAAACTTCACCTTGGTTGTCTCTAATAATACGTCCAAGACCGCTAGGATCTTCGAGATGAGCAACCAAAAGTGTCAAAACGGATTTATAAGAATTTGCTGAATTGTTGCACTCAATTAATGCTCGCAGCGTGCTTGCTTCAATAAGTGGTACATCAGCAGATAAAACAAGAACTTGTGTTTGTGGTGGGATAAAAGGTAATGCCTGCATAACTGCATGACCCGTACCTAATTGTTCTGCCTGATATACCCAATGCACAGGTAAGTCAGGGAGTGAGTTCTTAAGTTGTTCACCACCATGACCATATATAACATGGATTACATCAGGATTTAGTTGCTGTGCTGTTTCCACTACCCGAGTCAACATAGGCTTCCCAGCAATTTGGTGAAGTACTTTAGGAGTACTGGAATACATTCGTTTACCCTGGCCTGCAGCTAAGATAATAATTTGTAAGTTCATGTAGTTATGAGTTCCTAGGTTAAAAAAATATAGGTTTGCAATGAGATAAATCTGCTTAATATAAAAATATGTAAATGATAACTAAATTACAGTTCAAGGAGTAGAGCAATGACTATTTTTCTAATGGTTTTGAAAAAATTAATCAAGGAACAATTGAGCCCTCTCAGTGCAAGCTTAGATAGCAAGTCTAAAACTTATGGCCATAATAAAATACTTTCTAAAGAACAAAAAGATCTCATAGATGAATTATCTGATGAAATAGTCAAATACGAAAGCACCGGGTCCGACGAAGTAAGTGTTAAAGCCATTACTCAATTGATTACAGAGTACCGTTCACGTGTCCAACTAAAAAGAGAATCCCATGGAGAACCTAAAGATACAGGTGATACTATTTCCTGTCTTAATAACTTAGTTTTTCATACCAGCGCATTTTATGAAAAACTAAAAGTATTCAAAGAATCAGGTGCCTATGATTTTTTGTTAATTGATCAAGATTTTAAGAATAATCCAGCACATATAGTCTATCAGCATGCGGTGTATTATTTTGGTGAAGAAATTTTTTGTCCCTTATCAGGTATTGATCTAAAGCTTCGGGCAGAAAAAGAAGAAAAGCTGGGTGTAAGACTTCAGTCTCTATTTGAAATAATAAAACCCTCTCATAACCTCGAAGAACAAAAAAAACGAACCCTTCAAGTTTTACGAGACTTAGCCGAAGACAATAAAAAAACGGTAAAAAAAGATAAGGCCAATTATACATTGCCTTTCTTCTCATTTTATGGAGTACATTTAACATTACCCTCAGATTGGTTTTCTCCCAGCGAAGGTCGCTTAGGGGAACAACTCAATTTGGCCATTAGAAAAATTAATGAGCTGACAACAGATACATTTGAAGCATCACCTGAAGCAGTTGTTAAGCCAAAAGAATTCGTTTAGTTTAAATGTTAGGAGTAAAACCCGGGAACAAACCTGGGTTTTACTTTCTTAAACCTTAAGTTACTCGTGATGGTAGAAATTTTACTTAGACAGCTTTTTTTAACTTAGAGGAGACATAAAAACAATTGATTATGAAGTCAATTCACCACAAAGATCTCTTTCCATTAACCTTTTTATTTCTCCAATTTCCAATCGTTTGCTAAGCAAATAAAGTAACTTGCAATGTGCTGCCTCAGGAGTCATATCATGGCCGCTAATGAGACCTGCTTCTTTTAAAGAGTGTCCTGTAGCATAGTGACTCATTTCTACTCCCCCTTGTTGGCATTGGGTACAGTTAATGATGATTACACCCCGGGCACAAGCTTCTTTGAGCAATTTTAAAAAACGAGGATCGTTATTTTGAGCATTACCCGCACCATAGGTCTCCAAAATCAAACCGCATATGGACTGATTTAAAATATAAGCCAAAACGTCGGTGGCAAATCCTGGGAATAATCTGAAGTTCGCAATAAATTGCGGCTCAATCGTTTGTAAATTAAATGGCTGCTGCGGCCGTTTGAGCAAAAGGTTTTTATGTACCTTAATATCTATTCCTATAGCTGCTAAATGGGGGTAATTTGGTGAATCGAAGGCCTTAAATCCTTGCGAACTTATTTTCTGTGTTCGATTTCCACGTACTAAATGCTGATTAAAGTAAATGCATACTTCATGGATGGGTTGATTGGCACAAAGCCACAATGAAGTTACCACATTATCTATAGCATCATTCCGTACTTCGGATAAAGGAATTTGAGATCCAGTAATAAGTACGGGTTTTCCTAAATTTTCTAACATAAAAGATAACGCCGAGGCAGTATAGGCCATGGTATCCGTACCATGAAATACTACAAAACCATCAAAATTCGGGTAATCATCGGCAATGTCTCGAGCGATTCGATTCCAATCATGAACGGTCATATTGGATGAATCAAGTAAAGGATGGTATTCCTTTATCGAATACTCAGGCATGTCTGGATGCATCAATAAGGGAATTTGTTGCAATGCAGCTTCCACATAACCCGGGGCAGGCTCATAACCATTTTTTGTTTTAATACTGCTAATCGTGCCGCCCGTATTAATGATGAGGATTCTTTTTTTCATAGGTTTGTAAATTGGAAGACTTGTTCCAATTATATAACTAAATAATCGTAAATGATGTAGTACTTTTATTGTAGCTACTTGATTTCCCTTTAGCTGGGCATTGTTAAACCGATTGGAAAAAACCTATTATTTAGAAATTGATATCACAGTTTTTATTGAGTACTTACCTTTTTTCAATAATAATTACATATTTAATTGCCAAGCTCTTGCAGTTTATGGAAAAATCGAGCTATTAGCGGTTTAATCTAAACAGTGACATCATGGTGATTGATCGTGCCGGTTATCGGTTGAATGTAGGTATTATCCTTGTCAACGCACAGAATAGGGTTTTTTGGGGTAGAAGGACTGGTCATGATGCTTGGCAATTTCCGCAAGGTGGCTTGGCGGCCGGCGAAACTTCATTAGAAGCAATGTTTCGGGAATTGCATGAGGAAGTAGGTTTGGATAAGGAAGATGTTGAGGTCATTGGGTCTACCAAACGTTGGCTTAAGTATAGACTTCCCAAACAATATCTACGTCATGGCAGTGAGCCTTTAGTGATAGGACAAAAACAGAAATGGTATTTGTTAAAGCTCGTAGCCAGTGAGCAAAAGGTCAAACTGGATCTCAGTGATTCACCAGAATTTGACAGCTGGCGTTGGGTAGATTTTCATGAGCCAGAAGGACAAGTTATCTTTTTTAAACGCCAAGTTTACATGCAGGCCTTGAAAGAGTTAGAACCTTTATTGAAAAAGAGTCGTCGTACAACTTACGGTATTAAACGAAAGAAAAGATCGTAGGTCACGTGGGATATAAAAATCTTACTGAACGGTTGAATTTGAGTACAGGTTGAACGAAAATCGCTTCGAAAAAGGAGCCTAAATCGTTATGTAAGTATTTCGAAGCGATTTTCGTTCAAGATGTGCCAAATGCGGCCATTTCGGTAACCATTTATAAAAGAGGTAATCATAGGCATAGATGCTCAAAGTACTTAAACGGATAGTTCAAGAAGTCACTGCAGCCAAACAGCTCTCCGAAGCTCTTGGCATTCTGGTGCAACAAATTAATAAAGCCATTAATGCAGAGGCCGCTTCCGTTTACCTCATCGATACCAAACACGCCGAATATGTTCTTATTGCAACCGAAGGTTTAAACAAGCAAGCTCCATTCCGAATTCGTATTGCATTTGATAGTGGACTTGTAGGTCTGGTCGGACGACGGGAAGAACCTATCAATATAGAAGATGCCCCGGCTCATCCTGATTTTTATCATAATCCCTTATTGGGTGAAGAACATCTCAAGGCATTTTTAGGTGTGCCTATTATTCAACATAGAAAGCTCTATGGCGTACTCATTGTTCAACAAACAGAACAACGTTACTTCGATGATACGGAGGAATCTTTTTTAATTACCTTAGCTGCTCAACTGGGCGGGATTATCGCTCATGCCGAAGCCACAGGCGAATTGGCTGAGTTAACCCAGCCTAAACCTCTAGGCGTTACCAAAAAAGTTGACTTAAGCACTGCAGCTCTTGCCGGAATTGGTTCTGTACCAGGGATTGGGATAGGCACCGCTGTGGTTGTCTATCCGCAAGCAGATATCGATGCAGTTCCCCAAAATCCTGTCGAGACTTTGGATGAAGAAATTAATGCGTTTTATGAGGCACTGGAATCCACTAGAGACGACATGCATCGTTTAAGCAGACGTATGAAATCCGTTGTTGCAGAAGATGAGCATGCATTGTTTGATGTGTACTTACGTATCCTTGATAAAGACAGTTTGGGCATTGAAGTAGAACAGGTAATTCGTAAAGAAAAAATTGGCGCTCAGGCTGCCTTGGCAACGGTGATTAAAAAACACATTGCCCAATTTGAAAGCATGGAGGATTCATATCTTCGTGAACGGGCGAGTGATTTTCGTGATTTAGGACGACGTGTTTTAGCCGCATTACAATGGTCGCAACAAGAAGAAATTGTTTATCCCAAAAGAACGGTTCTCGTAGGTGAGGAAGTAACCGCCGCTGCCTTAGCAGAAGTTCCAGAAGGATATCTGGCGGGGGTAATATCTGCCAAGGGTTCCAACAACTCTCATGTCGCTATTTTAGCACGTGCGTTGGGCGTTCCCACGGTTATGGGTGTTCGTGGTTTAAAATTGGATTTGATTTCTCGCAAAGCCATTGTTGTGGATGGATATTATGGGCAAGTTTATATATCACCCTCGAAATCAGTACTTGCAGAATTCAAATTACTGGAACAAGAAGAGCAAGCATTAACGCAAAGCTTGGTGAGCTTGCGAGATAAACCTGCAGAAACGGTTGATAATTATAAAGTATCGTTGCAAGTGAATACAGGCTTGGCAATGGATGCAGGCTTATCCATGAGTGTCGGTGCCGAAGGAGTTGGTCTGTACCGTTCAGAAGTTCCATTTATGAGCCGGGATCATTTCCCTTCAGAAGATGAACAAACTATTATTTATCGACAAACTCTAAAGGCTTTTGCTCCCCGTCCAGTGACCATGCGTACTTTGGATATTGGTGGTGATAAAGTACTTCCCTACTTTCCTGTAGAAGAAGATAATCCCTATTTAGGATGGCGAGGTATTCGCGTTACCCTAGATCATCCTGATGTGTTCTTGATGCAAATTCGGGCGATGATGCGAGCAAGTGAAGAATTGAATAACTTGCGAATTATGTTACCTATGGTTACTAATCTAAGCGAAGTTGAAGAAGCTTCTTATCTTATTGATCAAGCATATACTGAATTATTGGAAGAAGGGTGTGTTATTGAAAAACCCAAGTTAGGTGTCATGATCGAAGTCCCTGCAGCCGCCTATTTGGCTCGCGAAATCGCCAAGAGAGTTGATTTTATTTCCGTGGGTAGTAATGACTTGACGCAGTATTTCCTCGCTGTAGATAGAAATAATGCGCGAGTTGCAGGTCTTTATGATTCGATGCATCCCGCCGCCATGCTGCGTGTTTTACTGAAGGTTGTTGAAGGAGGTCATGCAGCGGGAGTTGAGGTCAGTATTTGTGGAGAAATGGCCAGTGATCCTTTGTCAGTTATTTTGTTAATCGCCATGGGCTTTGATACGTTAAGTATGAACTCGTCGAGCTTACCGCGAGTAAAATGGGTTATTCGTAATTTCGCCATTGCCAATGCTCGTAAGATTCTAGCCGAAGTACTGGAATTTGAACATCCGGCCCAAATACGTTTTCATTTACAAAAAGCCCTAGAAGACGAAGGATTGGGAGGCCTGATTAGGGCCGGAAAATCTTTATGAATACGAATTTGCTTGAATCGTGTAATCTGGTTGCAAGGTAACGTGCGTGTTATAACCAAGGAATTTAAATAGATATGTTCACTTTTCCTTATATAAATCCTGTAGCATTTTCAATAGGCCCGTTACAAGTGCATTGGTACGGATTAATGTATTTAATTGGCTTTGTGAGCGGCTGGTTATTGGCTCACTGGCGAGCGAAGCATTACAAACTGGATTGGACGTCTGAACAAATCAGTGATGTGATTTTTTACGCAGCCCTTGGTGTCATTATTGGCGGACGCATTGGCTATATGCTTTTTTATAATTTCACGGAACTGGTGCATAATCCATTGGCCTTATTTAAAATCTGGCAAGGAGGAATGTCCTTTCATGGGGGCTTAATAGGGGTGGCGGTTGCACTCTGGCTCTTTTCTCGCAAAAGTGGCAAATCCTTCCTGGAGATTGGTGATTTTATTGCTCCGTTAGTTCCTATTGGTTTAGGCGCTGGACGAATTGGTAACTTTATTAACGGTGAATTATGGGGTCGAGTCACTGACATGCCTTGGGGGATAGTATATACCCATGTTGATAATCAACCTCGCCATCCTTCAGAATTGTATGAATTTGGTTTGGAGGGAATTGGTTTGTTCCTTCTTGTTTGGATTTATGCGCGTAAACCTCGTCCTGTAGGGC
Organism: Legionella sp. PC997; assembly: GCF_014109825.1. Classification (NCBI taxonomy): domain Bacteria; kingdom Pseudomonadati; phylum Pseudomonadota; class Gammaproteobacteria; order Legionellales; family Legionellaceae; genus Legionella; species Legionella sp. PC997. Next base: position 136,743 of record NZ_CP059576.1, on the reverse strand, counting down.
GAGTTTCTGCTATTTTTTTAATAGGATACGCCATTTGTCGTATCATTGCTGAGTTTTTCCGACAACCTGATCCGCAGCTCGGCTATCTTGTCTTCGGATGGGTGACTATGGGACAAATTTTATCTATTCCCATGTTATTACTGGGATTTTGGTTATGGTGGATTAAACGATGAAAACTTATTTAAACTTGTTAGAACACATTCTACAGCACGGCAATCAAAAGACAGATCGCACCGGCACAGGGACTCTATCGGTCTTTGGTTATCAAATGAGATTTGATTTACGCCAAGGATTTCCTTTAGTCACTACTAAAAAATTACATATGCGCAGTATTGTGCATGAGTTACTCTGGTTTTTAAAAGGGGATACGAACATCTCTTACTTAAACGAAAACGGAGTTACTATTTGGGACGAATGGGCAGATAGCAATGGTGAATTGGGACCTATTTATGGAAAACAATGGCGAAATTGGCCAACACCCGATGGGCGAACTATTGATCAACTCAGTGATGTCATCCAACAAATAAAAACCAATCCTGATTCACGTCGCTTGTTGGTTAGTGCGTGGAATGTTGGAGAGCTGGATCAAATGGCTTTAATGCCTTGTCATGCCCTATTCCAATTTTATGTAGCGAATAAAACTCTTTCCTGCCAGTTGTATCAACGCTCTGCTGATGTATTTTTGGGAGTACCGTTTAATATTGCCTCTTATTCATTGCTTACTCATATGGTTGCTCAGCAGTGCAATCTCAATGTAGGTGATTTTATCTGGACTGGCGGCGATTGCCATTTGTACCTAAATCATTTAGAACAAGCACGCACTCAATTAACCCGCGATCCTTTGCCCCTACCTACCTTAAATATCAAACGCACGCCGCAATCATTATTTGACTATGTTTATGATGATTTCGAATTCGTAAATTATCAATCTCATCCTGCGATCAAAGCACCGATTGCAGTTTAATCCATTTAGAAATGGCATAGCAGTAGTAACTACTACAAAAATAGGTTCCTGCCGTCGGTGAATGATAATGATTTTTAACCTCTTCGCAGAGATATCAAATTCATTGCTAAATGGCAGGGAGGTTTTTCCTAGCTTACTTAGTTTCAAATAGTCGACGGATTTCATCGGGTAACGCTACGGATTTATTTTTCGTATAATCCACCCAAACAATCTTGCAGCTTCCTTGCGCCATCTTGACTTCATCCTGATACAGCTCATGCTCCATAACCATACTAGAATTTCCGAGACTGTGGATTTTGGAGCACAACGTTACTGTCGCAGGATAAATTACCGGCTTTAAAAAGGTACATGCTACGTGGATCACTACCGGGCCAGTTTGTTCAGACATACTGATATTGAGCTGTCTTAACCATTCAATACGTGCTTCTTGAAAATAATCAAAATAGCGGGCGTTATTTACATGGCCTAATGCATCCATATCTCCCCAAGCTATGGAAAAAACTTTTTTATGTACTTCAAGGTTCAGGTCGGTCATTCTATCTCCATTATGATAAATCTATAGGGTCCACATCCACATTCCAACGCACACCATTACCTAATTTATTACCTGATAACCATTCACGCAATTGCGTTAAGGCATTTTTCAGGATTTTTCTGGAGGAAGACTTCAGTAGTAATTGCATGCGGTATTGGTTTGCTTTGCGAGGCATAGGAGCAGGTGCCGGTCCCATAACGGTAATTGAAGATACCAAGATTTGCTCTTTCGCCGCATGCAAAAATTTTAAAACGCTTGCTGATACTTTTCCTTGCGCCCTAATTACAGCCAAATAGTGATAAGGAGGCAGTTGCGCTTGTTCGCGGGTAACTAATAAGGCATCTGCAAATGAATCATACCCTTGTTGAATCAACACATTAAGGAGTGGATGATTGGGTAAGTGGGTTTGAATCAACACTTGACCCGCTTGCTCTTCTCGACCTGCCCGCCCCGAAACTTGTATTAACAATTGCCCTAAATGTTCCAGCGCCCGAAAATCTTGATTATAAAGTCCTGCATCTGCATCGGCTACCACTACTAAAGAAAGACGTGGAAAATGGTGACCTTTTGCTAACATTTGGGTGCCAACAATCAACTGTGCCTTGCCATTATGAATTTTGTCTAAATGCTCATCCAAGGAATTTTTTTTTCGCACTGCATCCCGATCAATTCGCACAACCTCTGTATTTGGAAAATATGCACTTAAAAACTCATGAATCCGTTGCGTACCGGTGCCCACCGGAATTAATTCCGTACTTTGGCAATTACGGCAACGATCCGGAGTTTTTTGGTTTAATCCACAATGATGACAAATCATCTTTCCTAACTGTTTATGCAGTGTGAGATGAGTGTCACAAGCACGACAATCCACCATCCAGCCACATTGGTGACATAACAGTACTGGGGAAAAACCTCGTCGATTAATAAATACCAATACCTGATTTTTTTTGAGTAAATGTTCCTTAATGACGTGCAAGGTTGGAGTTGCCAAACCATGTTGAAGTGTTTGTGAACGCAGATCAATCAATTGATAATGTAACGGAGTTGTGGAACATGCTTTGTGGGTCAAGCGGAGTAAAGTGTATTTTTTTTGTATTACATTGTACATACTTTCTAAGCTAGGAGTCGCTGATCCTAAAATAATAGGTATATTTGTTAAATGGGCGCGCATTAATGCCGTATCTCGAGCAGAGTAGCGCACTCCTTCCATTTGCTTTAAAGATGCATCATGCTCTTCATCAATTACAATTAACCCTAGATTAGGCATCGGTGTAAAAATTGCGGCTCGGGTTCCTATCACTATCTTCACTTTGTCTTCTTTTGCTAATTGCCAAGCCACTTGTCGTTCTGATTCGTTCAGGTTGGAATGAATCACTGCAACAGCTTGCTTAAAACGTGAGGTAAAACGCGTCACTAATTGTGGCGTTAATCCGATCTCGGGTACCAAAATTAAGACTTGTTTTTGTTCCGCAAGTACTTGGGCAATGACCTGTAAATAAACTTCTGTTTTGCCGCTTCCTGTGACCCCTTGTAATAAAAAACACTGGTATTGAGACAGTGCTTCAGTAATAGCATCTACCGCAGCAGATTGCTCCGAATTAAGTATTAAGGGCGGAGATGAGAAAGTATCTGCTTTTTCTGGCAGTACAATTTGTTGGGATAAAGAAATGATCTTCGCAGCAAGTAAGCTACAAAGTTGAGTGGAACTAAATCCTTTTGCAGTCAAACAATTTTTGGCAACAGGTTCTTTTTGGGTACTCAAGAAATCAACCAGCTCCAATTGTTTGCGAGCACGCGCCGGAATAAGCATTTTGGCTTCTTCCAATGGTAATGCCAATTGATAAAAATCCCCCATAGGTAATTGGCTGGGTTGTCCTAAGCGATATTTTTTAGGTAATGCCAGTGGGACTACTTCAGACAAGGGCGACTGATAATAATTGGCAATCCAAGAACATAACGCTAAGGTAGCTTTATCAATTAATGGTTGGTTATCAATAACGGTACTGATGCTTTTTAATGAGGAAATATCGTCCAAGGATTCATGAATCCCCACTACTAAACCTAAACGCATCTGTTTGCGAAAAGGAATCCAAACTCGCGCGCCAATGCAGGGAGTAAGTCCATCAACAACATAATCAAAAAAATCTCGATGCGTATGGGGAATACAGACTTGATAAATAGTAGTCATTTTTGGTACAGAGGGTTGTGTCGTAGAAATCCCAAGATCAAGACGCCCCCTCAAATCCAAGGGTACCTCAGCAGGCATGGATGAACGAGCGATGTCGATAATATTATCTTGCTCGTTTTTATTCATGCGCTCTTTGCCATTGATGATTGGCTGATTGTCCTGGAGCTGAAAAAACCTTGACCACAACATTCTCAATTCGATGTCGATCTAACTCTGCTTTATCTTTAATCAGTTCTTCTACAAACCAACGAGATAACTCTTCTACCGTAATATTTGTGACTGGTAATAAAGTCACATCCTCTTTCAGAAAGGGAATTTTCTTATGATTAAAGGTAAAGTAATAATATTCATCATCCTCAGCATATTCCAGAAAAGGAGAGAATTGCGGCATTAGAAAAGTTTGATTCAAATGACGACACAATTTATGGATGCGCTCTTTGTAATAGCGATAGTCAAAAGTCATCCCATTTTCTTCAACCCAAGTCGTGAGTGCCAAATAAACCCCATACATATGGCCATGTAACGGCTCTCTTTCAGTTGCAGAAAAAATGGTCGTATGACCAGCAGAAAATTTCATGGACTCTTTTTGTAATTCCACGGTTGTCAGATATCTTTTTATGTTCATAAACTCACTCGTTTATCATTTAATAGAAATCCGTTTAAGGAAATTTCCACATCTTTACTTAAAGCAATTACTTTAAATAACTCTCCCATTTCACTGGGGAGAGTTAGTTGCTTTATCGCTTGTTTTGCTTTTACTAGGTCTATTTCATCATCCAAAGTATTAATTAAGCTTAGCAAACCGTTGGCCAGCAAAAAAGAGGCTTGATTGGTAAAACCTGCGATATGAAAACCCGCTTGTTGTCCCGCTTCTGCAACATGTGTAAAATCTACATGTGCGGTAATATCCTGCTCTCCTGGATTCACCAACGGATCCGGATGACTTTGGTGTTGATAATGACACATTAAAGTGCCTTGATTACGATCGGGATGATAATACTCATGACGAGGAAATCCATAATCAATCAAAAATACCACGCCTTGTTTTAACATTTGATAATTATTTAAGATCCAATCATCGATAAAAAGATTTACCTCCGAAAGATAAGGAGTTTTTGGCAGGGATAATCGATTATGAATGTAATCCAGCAAACGTTGATTCTGGCAGGGTTTAAATAGCTCTATTAATTGGTGCTGTTCATTCAAAGCAACATAACTTTCCATAATGCCGTGTTCCGTTTTCATAAAGCGATGAACTGGCATCGCATCTAGAACTTCGTTTGCCAAAATCACACCATTAAAAGGAACTTCTGGCCAATGATCAAGCCAAGTAACTAAATGAGCAAGATGAGGAATTTTTTGGGCAATCAGTTCCCGCTGACGCTGTTGTAAATTAGCACTGACCTCCAAAATATAATAAGCTTCTGGCAAAGCATTTTGTTCTGCCAGATGTTCTAATATAGCAACACAAAGAGCGCCAGAACCGGCACCAAATTCGAATAACATCGGCGATTCAAGTTGCATTAATACCTGCTGGCACTGATTCGCTAGCGTTTTACCAAATAAGGGAGTCAATTCGGGAGCTGTAATAAAGTCCCCCTGCTTCCCTAATTTTTGTAATCCGGAACTATAATATCCCTCTCCAGGAGCGTACAATGCAAGTTGCATGAACTCTACGAAGGGAATAGCCTGGCGTTCGGCCAGTAGCGCGTGTATGGTGTTTATTATACTCATAATTACTTTAAAAAATTTAACTGGCAAAACCGAGGCAATTTTGATCCTCCGTCCCGCGGTTCCGTGGAGACCTAGGCATAAAGTGAGGAAGCTTCGTTTTACCGAGGATAATCGAGAATAGGAACATACATTGAATCCGACAAACAAACAAGAAGTGAAAGTTGCTTTAATCACTGGTGGAGCGCGCCGAACCGGTGCAGCGATAGTCAAAAAACTTCATTCAGCAGGGTATAAAGTTCTAATCCATTGCCATGAATCATTAACAGAGGCTCATGCCTTAGCAGCGGGTTTAAATGAACAACGTCCCTATAGTGCGTATGTTTTACAAAGGGAATTAAATGAACCCGGCGCAGCAGAAGAAATAATGAGTACTGTTCAAGATTGGGCTGGACGTTTGGATTTATTAGTTAACAATGCTTCAGTATTCCTCCGCACTGAATTTACAGCCTTTTCTGAAATAGATTGGCACGCTCTTTTTAACATTCATGTTAAGGCTCCTTTTTTACTTAGTCTCGCAGCCCGTCCTTTATTGGCAAAAGAATCTGGAGCCATTATCAATGTAAGCGACACTCACGCAGAAAAACCATTAAAAGGATATTCTGTATATTGCCAGAGTAAAGCCGCTTTGGAAATGCAGACAAAAAGCTTGGCACGTGAATTTGCGCCTGAAATTAGGGTCAATGCCGTTGCGCCAGGGGCTATTATTTGGCCTGAGCATTCCAATACCTTAACTCAAGAAACACAAGAAAAAATTATTGCGAAAATTCCGTTAAAAAAACAAGGGAATCCTGAATATATTGCCCAAGCAATTTTAGCCTTAGCCGAAAATCCCTACATCACCGGACAAATACTCAAGGTGGATGGGGGGAGAAGCTTGCTTGGATAATTTATTAATACCTAATTGATTAATCAATTCACTTATTGAATAATTGGGTAAAAACAACAAGGATGATAAATAATTCATGAAGAACATAGCCACTTTTATACTTTGTACTCTGGGTGTTGGAATAGCTCAAGCAGGGACAATGGGTCCTGTATGCAGTCCTGATAATGTAACGGTTCCTTGTCCATGCAATGCTTGGGATGTGGGTATTAGCGCTTTATATTTACAACCCAACACCAATTCCGCACTACTTAATCCAATTTTAAATCCAATCAGCAACGCCTCGCATACCGTTGATTCTTCTTGGGACTGGGGTTTTTTACTGGAAGGAAGCTACCATTTTAATACAGGAAATGATCTCAATGTTAATTGGCTGCATTTCAATCCGGATAACTCTGATTATTTTTCATTTTTTTCTGGAGATGAATTTAATCCAGTTACTACCTTCACCGATTTAAAATTCGATACTAAGTTTGATGCCGTTAATTTAGAATTTGCACAAACCAGTCATTTCGGCAAAAAGAAAACCATCCGTTTTTATGCTGGTGGACAATACGTCAATGCCCGGATCACACGTTCAGACAATCAGTTTGAAAAACTACCCTCTGACCCTACGCCACATCTAATACAAAGATCCGTCGCCTACACTAAATTCCAAGGTGCCGGTCCTCGGGTAGGAGTAGATATGTCTCGGGATATGAAATATGGTTTCGCATTATTTGCTCAAAGTGCTATGACCCTGTTAACTGGACAAGGTAAAGCCAGCTTATCTGGAGCAAACTTAAGCGGTATTGCCTTTCCCTTTAGCGCTCAGGCTAAACAAACTCGGCTTGTTCCCGAGCTGGAAGCTAAATTAGGTGCCAGCTATCAATTTGCAGTAGGAAATGGACAGCTTAGCTTAATGGGCGGTTGGATGTGGCAGCATTATTTACATATGTTTCTTCTACCTCCTGGCGGAAACAGTAACCCTGCAACCACCGTAACCCAGCATGATTTCTCCTTAGATGGTCCTTTTATCAAAGGAAAATGGGTTTCAGGATGTTAACTATTTATGATGTGTGATGTTCGATGAAATACAGGGTGCCACTGGCTTTGTTGAGTCAAGAAAACAATGTTCACAAGTCGGTAGGCGTCCTGTTTTTTTTGTTGATCACTGCAGCGTTTCTGTTTAAAGGCACCAGTGACTATTCCATTTTAATAATCAGTTATGGTGTTATTGTTACTTCTACACTTAGCTATTGTTGGTCTCTAAAGTCAATTCAATATACCCAATTAACTTTTTTACTGGGAATTTGGCTGGTTTGGACAACTCTACCTCCATTAGTAGGCCTGGTTCCACGCACTGCCCTTTTTGGTATCTTTCAGTGCTCCATGTGGATATTTGGTTTTATTTTATTTAATAGAGATTCTCTAGCGGATTGGTTATGGAAGAATTTACTCAAGCTGCTTTGGATATTAGGTCTTATTTGTGCAGGTTACGCTCTAATTCAATTATTCGCAAAAAATGCAATGCCTGTTGGTATTTTTGCGAGCAAGAATACCGCTGCCGCTTTTTTAATGATGATTGATCTCTTATTAATAGGTAATTTTTTTACTCTAGAAATAAGGCAATTTAAATCATCAGACACCATAAAAAAAATCATTATCCTAACCAGTATTTATATCATCACCCTAGCCTTATTGGCTGCTTTAAGCCGTGGTGTTATCTTATGTTTTATTTGCTTTGCAACCCTAGAAATCGTTTTATGCCGTCAGGATCTAAAACTTAGAAGTATGTATCAATTATCAGGGATTTTAGTTTTGGCATTGGCCACCTTATGCCTCTTTGCTCAATCCGCAATACAACATCGTCTTGACTTACTCGCTCATGAGAAATCCCGGCTTATTATCTGGAACGGTGCTTGGCAATTATGGCAAAAAACTCCATGGTATGGTTTAGGAATTTTTAATTTTAAACAGTATTATCCTGCCTTCAGCTTGCCCGGTGATGGTTCTAATCTCGAATATGCTCACAATGATTTTTTACAATTACTTGTTGAAACTGGAATTCCAGGAATTGTTATTCTGCTGGGAATTATCATGACGGTGCTTATCTATTTAAAACACTATTTAAACCACCCGAGTAAAAACTCTGTTACCCATATCCAAGGCATAGCCTGCTTTAGTGCATTAGGGGCTTTAGTATGTCATAGCTTTATTGATTTTAATTTTTATGTATTTCCTATGAACCTCCTCATGGGATGCTGCTTAGGGTATTTGCATTATTTTCTTAGGAAGGAAGGTGGAGTTAAAGTTTATTCATTCTCACTTAAAAATATTTGGATCCTGCGTAGTGGAGTCATTGTATTTCTATTAGTGATCAGCTCTTATTTTTTTCGTTTTTTAATTCTCGAACATTATATCAAGAATACTGAAGCAGCAATTCAAGCCAAACATTTTAACGAAGCGATTGCGTCTAGTAATCATGCGCTAAACTTATTTCCTTTTGTTGAAATTCAAAGCCTTAAAATTGACGCAAGTTTACAACTAATCCAACAAGCAACCTCAGTTCAAGAACGTCATTCTTGGATAAAAAAAACTGAATTTGCGATTAAACAAGCAATTGCAATGAACCCCTACTTTGCACGTCCTTATTTTCAAATGGGATTGTTACAAAGTTTAGAGCGTGATGATGTTCAAAAAGCAAAAGCCTATTTTAGTAAGGCTATAAAAAATGATCCTCATTTTTGTTTAGCGCGACTTACTTTTGCTCGATTTTTAATAGAGAAACATGAATTAGACCTTGCTCAAGAGGTTTTGGAAACTGGCCTTCAATATCCCATTTCTCCAGAATATATTGAGCTTTATTTAAATTATCTTGCCAAGCTTCGTTTTGCTAATGGAAATCAGGAAGGAGCGCAAAAAGCGGCTCAGCGGTTGGAGCATCTTAAGCTTTATAATCAAGATTACAGTGATTTAATTTAACCTACTTAATAACGTTCTGAGAATCGAATTATACCCAAGATTGCAAAAAGCTATAAATCCTATCCAAAGAATCCAATTTATAAAAACGATTTATGGCGGATTCATCAAATAATTTGCCAAAATAATAACGCACTAGGGACTTACTTTGTAGAACAGCCTTATACTCATCTTCCAGTGCTGCCAATCCCTGTAAGTGCGTCATAAACAAACTGATCTTTTCCCCTAAACTGATAGGAATAATTTGCTGTTTTAATAACTCTTGATAAAGCCAGGGTTTACCACTGCCAGCACGCGAGATCATATAAGCATCGCAATTACTTAATTCTATTGCCCTATGCAAACTATGGATATTATTAATATCTCCATTAGCAATGACCGGAATAGCGATGCTTTGTTTTATTATTGCGATTTGGTGTAAATCAGATGCTACATCATAATCATCCACCCAACGCCTACCGTGTACGATTAGAGCATCCGCTCCCGCTTCTTCAATTTTTTTTGCCAGCAGAACATCTTTTACATCCCCTTGAATGCGGATTTTTATAGTTAAGGGAACAGTAATCGCGGCACGAACTTTTTTGATAATACGCACTAAGTGTTCCGGATCTTCGAGTAAAGCACTTCCCGCACCTTTTTTACGAATTTTAGGTTTTGGACAACCACAATTGATGTCGATAATATTCGCACCATTTAGTTGGAGGTATTGTCCTGCCTGCGCCAATATAGAAGGTTCAGTGCCTGCAATTTGATATGCAAGAATCTCTTCTTGTGGAGCCCGATAAATATAACGTGAAATAGCTTTATGTTTAAAAAGAATATCCGTTGCAGAACTCATCTCAGCCACACAATACGCTGGGGCCTGATAATGATTAAACAATGTTCGAAATGGTGCACAGCTATAACCCGCTAAAGGGCCTTGGATTAATCGATTGGATAATGTCAGAGAGCCTATTTTCCAGGAACTGTTAATAAAAGCGTGCATCAATTTAATTCATAGATATAATGAGGGCCAATTTTAACATACTTTAAAACCAGAAAAAGCAGTTGAATGCCGCTGTATAAGCTAAAGCAACTCAAATCGAATAGGAAAATTCCTTTATGGACAAACGTTATTTATCCCCATTGGAAATGCTCAATATCGCAACCCAACATGCCTACGCTGCCGATTATCTCTTGCAGCGAATCACCGATTGGACCTTTAGACAAACTGATCCACTTACAGTATTAACTCCTGTTACTTCTTTGATGTATCAAGCTTTTGTGCTGACATTAAAGGCATATTGTTTGCACGAACATCGCCCAATTAAAGAACATAAAAAACTAATGGAATTGGTCGAATTAAATAGCCATTTAGGATTTTCACATCAAGAACGCGTTGTATTGAAAACTCTCGAAAAAGAACAGGTTTTCCTTAAAGGAGCGGATTATGATCTATGGGAGAACCAACAACAATTTCAGGTTTTTTGTGAAGAGATCCTTTCTCTATATCAAAAGCTGCAAACACTGATGCCTTTGGAACTCCATCCGGATTATCAACAATAATAGAGTCTCAAGGGGAAGTGCAACAGACCTGAATAATGACATCGCCTTTCCCAAGCTACAAATTTTAGCTTACTTCACCCCAAGTATGATTAACGATTGAACAAAATGCGCTGCAGCACTTGGCAGCGAATACAATTCACGCTAGGATAAGTTTTTTTATTTAACTCTATTCGATGTTATTTAGATTAAGGTAGAAACTATGGAGCAAGTAGAAGACAGTAAGAGTGGAAATGCTGTACAACGTCAAATACTACAGTTAAGTAATCACTTAAATTCGCAAATTTTAGGCCAGAATGGATTAATTTCACGTTTGCTCATTGCCTTACTTGCAGATGGCCATTTATTAGTTGAAGGAGCTCCAGGATTAGCAAAAACCCGCGCAGTTAAAGCACTTTCTGATGGTGTGGAAGGAAATTTTCATCGTATCCAGTTTACACCCGATTTATTGCCCGGAGATTTAACTGGTACCGACGTATACCATCCACAAAATGGTTCTTTTGTGTTTCAACCTGGCCCTATATTCCATCATTTGCTTTTGGCCGATGAAATCAACCGTGCCCCAGCTAAGGTTCAATCCGCACTCCTTGAAGCAATGGCAGAACGCCAAGTTACTATAGGAGGTAAAACTTATCCTTTGCCGGAGTTATTTCTAGTCATGGCAACACAAAATCCAATTGAGCAGGAAGGAACTTATCCTTTACCGGAAGCACAACTGGACCGGTTTTTAATGTATGTAAAAATTAGTTATCCTGATGCCAAAATAGAGCATGATATTTTAGCTCTCTCTCGCAAAGAAGCTTTAGGGGCTGTTATGGCCACTAAACCCGTTACCACTGAAAAGCTATCACAAAAAACATTATTTGAAGCGCGTAAACAGGTACTGAATGTTCATACCAGCGAAGCATTAGAAAATTATCTAGTCCAATTAGTAGTTGCAACTCGTAATCCTGGCGTATACAGCGAAGAACTGGGTCGTTGGTTACGTTTTGGTGCAAGTCCCCGAGCTACGATTGCTTTAGATCGTTGTTCGAAAGCTCATGCCTGGCTTTGTGGGAGAGATTATGTTACTCCAGATGATATTCACGTGATTGCCCATGATGTATTAAGGCATCGCATCCTATTAAGCTTTGAAGCTGAAGCAGAAGGAATTAATAGCGACGATTTTATTGACTCCTTATTACGTTTAGTCGCTGTTCCTTAAAAAGTAGTTTGGGCCTTTGGCTTAACAAATAATAGCCTTGAATCGGATGAATTCAGTCCCCATCTAAAGCGACATATGAGATAGACGAGGTTTTTATGGCTAATGGCGTTATTGCAGAATTAAATGAATTAATTGGCTTAAGACGATATGTCCAATCCATGCATTATCGACCTGAAGGTAAAGCGATACAATCAGGAAATCATTTATCCAAATTACGTGGCCGCGGCATGGATTTCGCCGAAGTAAGAAACTATCAGGCAGGCGATGAAATACGTCATATGGAATGGCGCGTTACTGCACGCACGGGTAAACCTCACATTAAAATTTATCAGGAAGAACGAGAAAGACCGGTGGTGATTCTCGCGGATTTTAATCCTTCTATGATTTTTGGTACGCGCATCGCATTTAAATCCGTTATTGCTGCCCGACTGGCAGCACTTCTTGCTTGGACCGTCATCAAAGAAGGCGATAGAGTAGGAGGCGTATTTTTCTCAGCTACAGATCACAGTGAGTTTACTCCTCGCAGTAGGGATATGGGCGTACTGCCCTTATTAGCATCCCTAAGTCAATATACCGATCAGACAGAAGAACAACGTGAAGCCCAACCCAGACAGCTTAGCGATGCATTGGTTCGCTTACATCGGGTGGTGAGACCGGGTAGTATCCTGGTTTTGATCAGTGATTTCTATTCTATGGACCGTGAGTGCGAAAAACATCTAAATCGATTACGTTACCATAATGACATCCTGGCCTATCATATTTGTGACCAAGTTGAGCTTTCTCCACCCAAACCCCAGCAATATGCCATAACCAATGGGCGACAAGAGCTCATCCTTGATACGAGCTTGCGCTCGGTGAGTACCGCATATGAACAGTATTGTCAGCAACGTATAGAGCACTTGCAAACTCAATTGCGACGCTTACATATTCAGTATGTACAGGTTACATCCGATATTGATTTAGCTCCCCTCGTACGGCAAACATTTCCCAGGAGGTCCCGTGGTTAATAACGATCCTCTGGCGCAATTAAAAGATATTCATCTCCCTCCTCCAATAGGTTGGTGGCCTATGGCTCCTGGGTGGTATATTTTGATTGGGTTAAGCTTATTTTTAGCAATGATCCTCGCTTACGTTATATATAAAAAACATCTTAATGCTCTCGCTAAAAAACAAGCTTTGCTTTTATTAAATAACTATCAGCATCAATATGATCAGGAACAAAATGGAGCCGTGGCCAGTGCCCATATTTCAGAATTACTACGCCGCGTCGCCCTGGTCTATTATCCAAGAGAACAAGTAGCTAGTTTACATGGAGAAGAATGGCTTAAATTTTTAAATGAAACGAGCAAAGATGTTGATTTCTATTTGGTAAAGGATTTACTCCTTGATGCTCCTTTTAAAACACAAGAAATTATGGATCTTAAACCATTATTCAATGCAGCACAGCTTTGGATTAAACAAAGGGGAGTGCCATGTTCGAATTAGCTAACCCTTGGGTTTTAATCCTCATACCTTTACCTTTGATCTTCTGGTTTTTAATGCCAAGAGCCAAAGTACAATTGCCTACGGCATTGAAGGTACCTTTCTTTGCTGACATGGTTCGCATTGCAGATCTAGAAAAACGTTCTGTTTCGGCTCAATATTTATTGCTCACCCCCGCGATAATATGGTTATTATTGGTGGTTGCTTTAGCAGGTCCTCGCTGGATTGGTCCTCCCAAACCTATCTCACGTGAGGGTTTTAACATTATGATGGCTTTAGATTTGTCTGGAAGTATGGAAATTCCCGATATGCTCTTACGCGGACGTCCAGTGAGCCGTTTAAGTGTTGTAAAAAGTGCTGCTGAACAATTTGTACAAGACCGTACGGGTGATAAAATTGGTTTAATCCTCTTTGGGACCCGAGCTTATTTACAAACACCTCTTACTTATGATCGACATACCATTCTCTTACGGCTCGAAGATGCTACTGCAGGGCTTGCAGGTAAAACAACATCTATTGGTGACGCCGTGGGTCTTGCTGTAAAACGGTTCAATAATGTTCCCAAAAAGGGAAGGATCCTTATTTTATTGACGGACGGAGCAAACAATTCTGGTGTACTTGCTCCGTTAAAAGCGGCTGAATTGGCTAAAGAAGAGGGCATCAAAATCTATACAATAGGCTTAGGGTCTGAAGCAGATTCAAGAGCCATTATCGGTGACTTTATGATGCAAAATGCCTCCGCAGATCTCGATGAAGAAACCTTAAAAAAAATGGCCGACATGACTGATGGCCGGTATTTTCGTGCTACCGATACGGAAACATTAAATTCAATTTATAAAACAATTAATCAGTTGGAAACTATCAATCAGGAACAAGCCACAGTTCGTCCCCAAAAAGAATATTATCCTTGGTTTGTCGGCCTCGCGTTATTACTTTGTTTCTCTTGGCTACTGAGAACAGCAGATTTGAGCTTAAGCATACGAGCTACAATGACCGATCGGGAGGCTTTAAAGTCATGATTGCAACGTTTCATTTTTTAAGACCTTGGTGGCTGTTAATGATTTTACCTCTGCTGGGATTGATTTGGATTTTATGGCGGCAAAAACCAAAACTCCATGCTTGGTCGGAAGTATGCGATCAACATTTGTTGAGTCATCTTCTGCAAAAAACAGGAAAAGGACAACGTATGGGTTCCATGCTCTGTTTGTTTTTAAGTATTTTGTTTATGATTTTTAGTATTGCCGGTCCTGCTTGGTATAGATTGCCGGCAGCAACCTATAAACCAATACAGCCAAGAGTCCTGGTTTTAGATATGTCTGATAATATGATGGCTAATGACTTAACACCTAATCGTCTAAGTCGTGCTAAATTTAAATTGCATGATTTATTTGCCCACAAAGATGTAGGTCAATTTGGGCTTGTGGTCTTTACCAGTGAACCCTTTGTTGTCTCTCCGCTGACTGATGATGGGCATACTATTTCATCCTTACTTTCTTCATTAACTCCAGATATTTTGCCAGTAACTGGACAAAACCTTGATAGCGCCTTGAATGAAGCCAGTAAGCTCATCAAACAAGCGGGTTACAACCAAGGACAAATTTTGGTGTTAACAGCAGATGCACCTTCCGGTGCCTCAATAGCCTTAGCCGGAAAATTAGCTGAATCAGGAATTTATTCATCTATTATGCCCGTCAAAGCGGATAAGAATTTAAACCCACTTTTTCAGCAATTTGCCGATGCAGGTAGTGGACAACTAGTCAAATATGCGTCCGATTCAAGCGATTTGGATCAATGGCTGAAATCCAGTAATACTAATGAGTTTGCTCTTAGTGAAGAAAAAGATGTTCCTCTTTGGCGTGATGAAGGGCGTTGGTTTTTAATACCAGCGATGCTGTTACTCTTGCCTGTGTTTCGACGTGGTTGGATACAGAGGGTAGCTATATGATCCGTTTCTTTATTTTTTTATTCATTTCATTTTTGTCATATGCTACCCATGCCTTTAGTTGGCAAGACTTATGGTCCACACCGGATCAACAAGGTCGAGAGTTGATGAAAAAAAATCAATTTAAACAAGCTAAGGAAACATTTACACGCAGCGATTGGACCGCGGCTGCAGCCTATCGTGCAGGCGATTATCAAAAAGCAGCCGAGCTGTATCAAGATTTAAACAATGAACAAGGATATTATAATCAAGGCAACGCTTTGGCCCATATGGGACAATATGAAGAAGCAATAAAAGCCTATGATAAGGCGTTAGCAATCAATGCAGCAAATCAAGATGCCATTTATAATAAAAAGTTGCTTGAAGACCTTTTGAAAAAAGATAAAGAAAAAAAACAAAATCAAGATCAACAAAACAAAGATCAGCAAAATAAAGATCAACAGAATAAAGATCAACAAAACCAAGATCAACAAAATAAAGATCAACAAAACAAAGATCAGCAAAACAAAGATCAACAAAACAAAGATCAACAAAACAAAGAGCAGCAAAACAAAGAGCAACAAAATAAAGATCAACAAAACAAAGAGCAGCAAAACAAAGATCAGCAAAACAAAGATCAACAAAACAAAGAGCAGCAAAACAAAGAGCAGCAAAACAAAGAGCAACAAAACAAAGAGCAACAAAACAAAGATCAACAAAACAAAGATCAACAAAACAAAGAGCAGCAAAACAAAGAGCAGCAAAACAAAGAGCAGCAAAACAAAGAGCAGCAAAACAAAGAGCAACAAAATAGTGAAGCACAATCTGAAACAGAACGAGAAAAACAACAAGCTAAAGAACAATGGTTGCGTTTGATTCCTGATGATCCTGGCGGATTGATGCGAGAAAAATTTTTACGTGACCATTTAAGAAGAGAACGCGGGTGGTATCAATGAAGAAAATAATAATTATTGGGTTCTTTTGTTTATTCAGTGCATTAGTCAATGCTGAAGTACAGGTGCAAGTTGATCCTTCCCAAATAAGCATTGATGATTCATTCAGATTAATTCTAACTCAAGATGATTTACAAAATGGAGGCATCCCGGACCTGACCCCACTTCAAAAGAATTTTATGATTGTGGGCACCGAACGTCGGATGAATTATTCGATTATTAATGGTCAGGCCCAATCCTCTAGTGAATGGACTATAACTTTAAAGCCCCAAAAAGAAGGTAAGCTAACAATTCCGGCAATAAGAATTGGCAAGGACTATACAAAACCTATGACCATTGAAGTCACCACGGGGACTGCATCGCAAAATACACCTAGAGACGATTCTGCTGGTCACAACAATCAGAATCTTTATTTAACCACTGAGGTAGACCATAAAAAACCCTATTTGAATCAGCAAATTATTTATAAAGTTACTTTATACAATTCAAAGCATCTATTAGATGCAAATTATCAAGGCCCCCAAGTAGAAAATGCTCTGCTTATTCCTTTAGGTGAGGGAAAACGATCTCAGATTCAAAAAAATAATGTGACTTATCTGGTTGAGGAGCAAAATTATGCTATTTTTCCACAAAAGAGTGGCACTTTAAAAATTAAATCTCCCGTATTTACTGCATTAATTTATGATTTTAATCCCGAACGCGTTAAAGCTCAGGACAAAACCATTAACATTGACGTACAACCCATCCCTAAAGAGTTTTCAGGCAAAACATGGTTGCCAGCCAAACAAGTTAAGTTAATGGAACAATATGAAAACGCAGAGAAAACCATAGCTCAAGGCAATACCTTAATTCGTACCGTTACTCTTGAAGGGGTTGGAATTCCTGCTCAACTTTTACCTTCGCTCAATTTTCCAGAAACCGATGGAGTGAATGTTTATCCGGAGAAGGGGAACGATAAAAACCGGGTTACCTACGGTGAATTGATTGGTCGCACAGAAATCAAAGTCACCTATTTATTTAATAAAGCAGGAAAAATAACGATTCCAGAATTAAAACTCCCTTGGTTTAATACCGAAACCGGAAAAGAAGAAATTGCCACTTTACCGGCAAAAACCTTCGAAGTTACTCCTTCGAACACAGCAAATATAACCCAACCTCTTATCCCTAAAAATCAACCTGTCACTCAATCCACCACGACAGTGAGCGAATCTATCACTTCCTCAACAAAATTTAATTGGGCTTGGATAGTAGCAGCACTTTTTGGTTTGGCGTGGCTCGTTACTTTAGCCTTATGGGGATGGCAAAGACGCCATAAAAATACTGGGAGTGGTCAATACAAAACTGCTTTAAATAATCTCCATAAAGCGTGTAGGCAAGCCAATCCACAAAAAGCACGCGATGCCTTATTAAAGTGGGCCAATCTTTACTGGCCCGATGCACCTATATTAAATTTAACTGATTTAACACGTCTCACGACCGACGCAACCTTCAGAAAACAAGTGCAAATTCTTTCCCAAGTTTTATATAAAAACAAAGAAAAAACCTTGTGGCGAGGCGAGGAGTTGTGGCGCAGTGTTGAGCAACTAAAAAAACATAATCGGAATAAAAAAGAACCTGAAGATGCCCTACCGCCAATGAATCCATTATGATTTTATTAATAGGCAAAGCCAAAGTCCGAAAAATGAAAATAAAAAAAACCTGGAATTTTTTGCGAACCCCAGGCGTTGATCATAAGGCAGCGATTAGGTGATATCTAATCGAGTTAAAAAGAACAATGCTTTTTACTGCATTGATGGATGTTCATCATCTTCTTGAAGCTCCTCATCAATCTTTTTCTTTTTAGGGGTGCTAATTTCTAAAGTAGATGATGATTTAGGCCTTACTTCAGATTTTTTGGGTGTCCCAATAATTGGAAAATCAGCGACAATTTGTTCTAATCGTTTTGCATCTTTTCTTATTTTATCCATATCCTGCTGCACCTTCATAGACGAAGTTTCAAGCAAATCGTCTTCTACTTCTTTATCATCACTGTCTTTTTTAGTGATTTCTGGCGTTTTGTTACGACTATTAACCATTTTTCCCGCAAGGAACTTAAATAAAGGATAAGTAATTCGTCCAACAATATAAATCGCCGCCAAAGACATGGCGACAGCAAAAATTGGAAATCCTGCAGGAGGGAATACCAAACTGACTATGGCACCAATTAATGCCAGTGAAGTGAAGGCCACCCCGGCTGTTTTATCCCAAGTAGCTAGAGAACCCAGCTTTGCTAATTTTCCTTTACCCAACTCCTGATCATCATATAATTTTTGTAACACGTCTAATTGTTCCTTTATTTCATGTCGTTTCGTTTTGTAGTTATCTTCTATGAGTTTAAGGTTCTCTCTTTGTCCGGCAATTTTTGCCTTTTTTTCTTCAGCTTCTAATTGCTCTAAGTCATCAATTAAGTGAGCTATATGACTTTTTTTATTATCAATATCTTTTTCTATTTGTGCTAACTTATCTTGTATCTCGTACCGTTTATAATAAAGCTTGGCAAGCGTGACCACACTTAAACCCAAGGCAGCGATTGAAATAATTAAAGCAATAATAGGAGCTGATGGGGGAAAGGCAATTGCAGTTATTGCAAGACCTAAAAGTACTGCCGAATATAAAAACCGGGCATTACGTGACAAGGTTATCGGTGATTCTTGATTCGCTATATAGGCTGCAATATAAATAGCTGGAATCCGGATAAAATCAAAGGCAGCATTCACTATTCTAATGATTAGGAAAGCATTACCTGCTGCATCTGAAGCATGGGTTAAATGGCCTTTAATTTGGACCATACTTGTAATGGCACTCCCAGCTTCCTCTACAGAGTCCATAAAACTGTTAAATAATGGAAGCGTTTTCCATATAGATTGGACAATTGATTTTTGAGGCGCTTTTTTCCCTTTCATGAGTTTTAATCTTTTTCTTAAATGCGTTATCGAAAAATCTTCGAGCTCAATTTCATTTTCATCGAAAAACATGGCTTTCCTCATAAAAATTATCTCTCTATCCATAGTATAACAACTTATTATGATTTAAATATGAACAAAGTGGGGTTGCGTCAAAACAAGTTCGAGAAGTCTTTCCCGTTCTAAATTAGAAAATCGGTCATCGATATTTTTGCTAAAAATTAATTTTGCTTTGACATCTTCATTCCTGCATCCACTTCCTTATAGAGAGAGAGGGGTTTTAAATGTTCCCCTTTCAAGTATTTTTGTACGAAAGGTTGTTCCTCAGCCCAAGCAAAATACTCCTCCAAAGGAATAAAATTACTAGGTACCCGTGTTCCTTCTGTATAAGGCAGAGGCCGCAAGAAATCGGCTACTTGGGTAAGATTATTAACAACACCTTTATCATGAAGAAAACGAATTAATTGATAAAAATGCAATGAATCCGGTTTATAGTGGCCACTGCTGTTACTAATCATCGCCACCATCCCATCTTTAACCAACCACATTCCGGCACAACGCACCTTACGACCATTAAAAAGTGACGAGTGATGGTAAATTCCAGCCTTATGGGGATGGACATGGAATAAATTGTCATTATATTTATCCCAAACAAAAGCCGCACCGCCAAATGCCATTCCTCTTTTATAAGAAATGTTTTTTAATCGGATTGTGTTTAGTGTAGGCCATTCCGCTAAGGAGTCTTTGGGAATAATTTTTAATTTTTCATCCTCTATCTGGACTTGGACTTTATCTCGTAATTCGTAATCTACTGAAGTTATCTTTGTTTTATAAGACTCTCGCCAATTGTCACTTATACCTTCTAATGCGGTTGTTAAGGGATGCTCCTCCAGCCACAAAAAAAAGGGAGGTGGATCTGTTTCTCTAGCCCATTCATAAAATGCAGTATTCATCGGATATTCGGCACGGTTTAAACCTTTTTCAATATCACTATAATTAAATTCAATTGTTCGATGAGCTGGATCTAAGCGCTCAATCAAAGTTGAACCAAAAAGACTTAATAAATGGTTTTCTCCATGTGTTTTTTCTCGTTCCTTAATGGTTTCCAACATCGCATTTTTGGATAGATGACGCGGTTTAGCCTCTTTATAATGATTTTTTAATTTCTCTAGATAGATTGTTTTATTTTCCGCCAGTTTTTGAATAGTACGCAATGGTTCTACTGCTTTGGGTAGATTCATTAATTGAGTGCTCATCTCATTTATCTGAGAAAGTAATTCCATTCTTTTATCAAAGAACTCTATTTTTGTTTTTGGAATGGAATGATATTCTTTCAATAATTGGGTAATAGCTAGAAGACTAGTAGTCACCTCAGCTGGAGTTAATCCGCTAGTTTCACATAATTTTTCCCAATCTTTGAGACTCGGGACATCGCGCCACATAAGATAAACCACAAGAAGTATAATTATTATGATAATAGGTCATTTTTTGATCAATTAACAATTTTTAGGGTTTAAATGAACTAAAATTTATGCCTGAAACCTCCCCAATGAATAAATTTGTAAACTTAAGCGATTATATGAGCTTGATAATGATGAACTATTCGTCAATAAACTGATGCATTCACCAGGACCAATCGCATCTAATTCTTTAATATTGGGACAATGCACAAAAAAGTGTATAATTCCTCTTTTTGTTATACAAATATTGATCAGTCATGAATCTTGAAAAATTATATGATGTTATTGTAGTAGGTGGCGGACATGCAGGCACAGAAGCTGCTTTAGCGGCAGCCCGGATGGGAGCGCAAACGTTATTACTTACTCATAACATGGATTTGCTCGGTCAAATGTCATGTAATCCTGCTATAGGTGGGATAGGAAAAGGCCATTTGGTGAAAGAAATTGATGCCTTGGATGGAGCTATGGCAAAAGCTGCAGATAAAGCTGGCATTCAATTTCGCACGCTTAACGCCTCCAAAGGTCCCGCAGTCCGCGCTACACGTGCGCAAACAGACCGTGTTCTCTATCGCCAGGCCATCAGAGAGCAATTGCAAACACAACCCAATCTGACCCTCTTTCAACAGGCTGTGGACGATTTATTGATTGAAGGAGAGCGCGTAACTGCTGTAGTAACTCAAATGGGCCTGGTCTTGCGAGCACGCGCAATAGTACTGACGGTGGGTACATTTTTGGGCGGAAAAATTCATGTAGGTATGAATCAATATGCGGGAGGTCGTGCAGGAGATCCACCTTCAGTAGCCCTAGCCAAAAGCTTACGTGATCTTGATTTGCCCGTTGGCCGTTTAAAGACAGGTACCCCTCCACGAATCGATCGTCGCTCCTTAGATTACAGTCAAATGACGGTACAACCAGGCGATACACCGACCCCTGTTTTCTCCTATTTAGGTCATGTGAGCGATCATCCGCTACAAGTCCCGTGTCATATTACCCACACAACTGAAGCAACACATGAAATTATTCGTAATAATTTGCACCAATCACCTATGTATGCTGGGGTTATTGAAGGCGTAGGACCGCGTTATTGTCCCTCTATAGAGGATAAAATTGTTCGTTTTGCTGATAAATTATCTCACCAAATCTTTGTTGAACCCGAGGGATTAACCACTGAAGAAATCTATCCGAATGGTATTTCTACAAGTCTTCCTTTTGAAGTACAAGTGCAGTTTGTTCGTACGATCAAAGGTTTTGAAAATGCTCATATTACCCGGCCAGGCTATGCTATAGAATACGATTACTTTGATCCTCGTGGATTAACTTCATTTTTGCAAACCAAACCCATTCCCAACTTATTTTTTGCAGGACAAATCAATGGGACCACCGGCTATGAAGAGGCGGCTGCCCAAGGAATCATCGCAGGAATGAATGCAGCGCTGCAAGTACAAGATAAAGAACTTTGGTGCCCACGGCGTGATGAAGCTTATATTGGTGTATTAATCGATGATCTAATTACGTGCGGCACTCAAGAACCTTATAGAATGTTCACTTCGCGTGCTGAATATCGGCTGCTTTTACGTGAAGATAATGCAGATTTACGCTTAACTGCTAAAGGCCGCGAATTAGGCGTAGTGGGTGATGAACGTTGGCAACATTTTACTAGCAAAAGTGAAGCAATAGCGTCCACGCAATCGTTGCTGCACCAAACGTGGGTTCGTGTAGGGCATAATGAGATTTTAAAAGATGTGTTACTCAATCCGATGCAACATGATAATAGAGCCTCAGAATTCTTGAAACGTCCAGAGATTAATTATCAGCATTTACTCATGCTCGAGGATTTAAATTTACCCGAACTGCTACCCGAAGTTAGCGAACAAATAGAAATTCAAAACAAATATGCAGGCTATATCGATAGGCAACAACAAGATATTGAAAAAATGCGTAAACAGGAAAACACGGTCCTTCCCGAATCTCTGGATTATAGCAAGGTCACAGGATTATCTAATGAAGTAATTCAGAAGTTAACCAAGATAAGACCCGCTACTTTAGCCCAAGCTGGCCGGATTTCAGGTGTAACTCCTGCCGCCTTGTCCCTACTTTTGGTGCATTTGAAAAAACAGCGAATTGAGGTATGAAGGAACAAATAGAGCAAATACAATCGCAACTTAAAGAAGGTTTGCAACAATTTGAGCTGGATGCACTTAGTGCTTCTTTGGCGGATTACTTATTCTTACTTAACAAGTGGAATTTAGCTTATAATCTCACTGCAATCCGTGACCTTGAGTCTATGGTGAGTAAGCATATATTAGATAGCCTGGCTATTTTGCCTTGGCTTAGAGGCAAACAAATTATAGATGTAGGAACAGGAGCCGGTTTACCGGGTATCCCTCTTGCTTTAGCTCGGCCTGATTTTAACTTTGTTTTATTAGACTCAAATGGTAAAAAAACTCGATTCTTGAATGAAGTTAAGCGACAACTCAACTTAAAAAATGTTGAAATTGTACAATTTAGAGTTGAAAACTACCACCCAACTCAAGGTTTTGATACAGTAGTAAGTCGCGCTTTTAGTAGTCTGGTACAAATGATTCAGTGGACGCAACACCTTATTGCCGATGATGGAATTTGGTTGGCAATGAAAGGACGTGATCCTGATACAGAATTAAATGAGATAAAGCAGCACTGCTCGATAGAACATTATAAGGTTTCAGGTATTGAAGGCGAGCGTTGTTGCGTCATTATTGAAAATCAACCAAGAAAAAGTAGTTAACAACAGCTGTTTAATTGTTCTGACTTGAGCGAAATCATCGTTTAGCCAAGCAGGTGGACGTTAATCAGATCCTGGATGTTTACTGCTTATTCGAGTTTAATCAAGGAATAAATCATGGCAAAAGTTATAGCCATTGCCAATCAAAAAGGTGGAGTAGGCAAAACTACTACAGCGATTAATTTAGCTGCTTCTTTAGCAGCGAATCGACAACAGGTTTTACTAATTGACTTGGATCCTCAAGGCAATGCCACTATGGGTAGCGGCGTCGATAAAAGCCAATTGGTTCATACAACTAATGATGTATTACTCCATGATTGTCTTGCAGAACAAGCATGCCTTGCCACAACCAGTGGTTATGATTTACTTCCAGGCAATGATGATTTAACGGTGGCTGAAGTAAGTCTAATGGAGCGCAATCATCGTGAAACATTTTTATTCAAAGCACTCCAGCCTATTCAAAACAATTATGATTTTATCCTGATTGATTGCCCACCCGCTTTGAATACGCTAACTATAAATGCTTTTGTTGCTGCGGATTCTGTGCTTATTCCTATGCAATGCGAATATTACGCACTAGAAGGGTTAGCTGCTCTGCTGTCGACTATTGAACAGGTCAAAGCCTCAGTAAATCCTCGTTTACATCTTGAGGGTCTGTTACGAACCATGTACGATGCTCGTAACCGATTGTGTTCTGAGGTATCAAAACAACTAATAGAACACTTTCCAAGTAAGGTCTACAGAACCGTAATACCGCGTAATGTTAGACTTGCTGAAGCACCAAGCCACGGATTGCCAGCTTTACATTATGATAAAACATCACCAGGTGCAGCAGCCTACATGGTACTCGCTTCCGAGTTGATTAATAAACAGACTGTAGCAGGATGAATGGGGTAATTTATGACAGCAAAACGTAGTAGTTTAGGGCGTAACTTATCCGCGTTATTAAGCCAATCAAGTAGCACTCTTTTAAATGAGAAACCGCCAGCTGAAAGTCTCAAGCTCGCAGTAGACTGCCTGCAGCCGGGTAAATATCAACCCCGTGGCGAGATGGAAGAAGCTCCACTCATGGAACTAGCCCAATCAATTAAAAAACAAGGCTTACTCCAACCTCTTCTGGTTCGCGAACTAAGCGATGGGCGTTATGAAATTATTGCCGGTGAGCGTCGTTGGCGTGCCAGCCAATTAGCAGGCTTGACTGAAGTTCCAGTTATTTTGAAGCAGGTTGATGATGAAACAGCGATGGCTATGGCCTTAGTGGAAAATTTACAGCGTGAAGATCTGAATGCGATGGATCAAGCTCGTGCCATGCATAGGCTTACTCACGAGTTTTCCTTGACGCATCAACAAGTGGCTGATCTTTTATGTAAATCCAGAGCTGCTGTAAGCAATTTTTTGCGATTATTGGCTTTGTCAGCAGGAGTCAAAAAGCTTTTAGAGCATGGCGATATTGATATGGGACATGCACGCGCCTTACTCATGTTAGAAGAAGAACAACAAAACCAGGTGGCTCAGCTTATTATTGCCAAAAACTTATCTGTACGTGAAACTGAGAAATTGGTCGAACGAATCAAATTAGGTAAAACCAAAGATCAACAGCTTTATAGTGATCTTTCACACGTTTACCACGAGCAATTAAAAAATCTTTCTCAACATTTACAGACTGCAATTAAACTAAAACCCGGAAAAGCGGGAAAAGGTTCATTAGTTATTCACTATGAAAATGAACACAGTTTGCAACAGATTATCGATCAATTAATCGGTGCCCCTCAATAATTTTTAATTCATTGCGACTTTATCCCGGATGGGGCGAACATCAAATCCGGGAAACTCAACGCCATTGGATTTCTTTTTAGAAAGAAAATTGCCGCTGTGATCGTTTTGAAACTCTACCTGAACTTTTGATAGATGCTACAATTTTATACTACAATTAGATTATAAGCTGGTTATATTGCTTGGAGAACGCAATGTTAATTCAGCCCGTTCAACCTGTTCATGTTCTAATGAAGATTGGCGAAATTGAATACATAAGCCAACTGCTAAGTTTATCTGAAAAAAAACTGGAATTAAGATGCGAGGAATATATTGAAAAGGAGATTGAAGTTTCCTTTTTTGCCAAACATTTTCGCGGCCAGGCAATTATCCAAGAAATTCAATTCGCTCACTCGTTTTTTACCTATAAGCTAACCATACAAGAGATCCAATTTCAGCCCGGTTTGTTGATTAATACACGTTTATGAAATCACTACTGAATCATCCTTGCTGGAAGCAGCGAACTGGAATTGATTTAACCATGAAGAAGCCCGGGTTACACTGATGCACCCGGGCTACAACTATAAGGATCGATTTTTATAGCCAGTAAACAAAAACAAATAAGAACAACCAGACCACGTCTACAAAGTGCCAATACCAAGCCACTCCCTCAAAAGCAAAATGCCGTTCTGGAGTAAAATGACCTAATTTACAACGAACAGTGATCACAATTAGCATAATTGTACCCAAAGTCACGTGTATCCCGTGGAATCCGGTTAACATAAAAAATGTCGTTCCGTAAATCCCCGAAGATAGGGTTAAATTCATTTCTGTGTATGCTTCATGATACTCATAACCTTGTAAAGCTAAGAATAATATACCTAACGAAATGGTTAAAATCATCCCGATAATGAGCTGTCTTTGCTTTCCTAATTTTAAAGCCCAATGAGCCCAGGTGATAGTGACCCCAGAGGTCAATAAAATAAGCGTGTTCACTGCTGCTAATCCCCACGCTCCCATTCCTTCATGAGCACCAGCAAAAACCTGGTTGTTTGGGTTAAATAAGATAGGCCAGTTGGCACTGAAATTAGGCCATAATGTAAAGTGGGTAATGGGGTGAAATTCACCTCCTAATATAGGGACAGACCACCACCTGCTATAGAACAGGGCTCCAAAAAATGCACCGAAGAAACAAACTTCAGAAAAAATAAACCAGCACATTCCCCAACGAAATGATCTATCAACTTGTTCGTCATAGACTCCTTTCGAATTTTCATAAATCACTTGGCCAAACCAGCCAAATAACATAAAAATCATGATTCCTACACCAATAGTAAATATGTAGGGTCCATACCAATCATTATGAAGCCAAGATGCAGCGCCCACAAGCGTAGTAGTTAACCCACATGATGCCACCAAAGGCCAATGGCTTGGCTTAGGGATATAATAAGTACCATGTGCTCCCATTATATTTTTATCTCCTGTCATGAATAGGGCCTATTTAGAATTCGCTATCCTAAGTCCCAGGACTTTGTTTCTGAAGCATAAAGCAAGAAACCAAGTTCTATGACCAAGCTAGTAGAATTGAAACAGGCATTAATCTGTTTTTGACACGCTCCTTGCCATTGAAGCATGTAACCTACTAAAAATTACCAACTTGCATGACTAGCTTATGATTACTGCTTAGATGCTTATAATCAGAGCTGCCAGGTTATGTTAACCTTTATCTGTTACATCAAATAAAGTATAAGACAAAGTAACTGTGTGCACCTTTTCAGGTAAATCAGCATCCAAATGAAATAATAAAGGCATATTCATTGCCTCGTGTCCATTTAGTGTTTGCCGAGTAAAGCAAAAGCATTCAGTTTTTTTCAGATACTTTGCAGCAATCCCAGGTGTAACACTAGGTATTGCCTGTACGGTCATCGGATGATCCGTTTTATTTTCAGCATAAAATGCAAGTTTGGCTATTTCCCCGGGATGTACCGTTATTTTTCGAGTTTTGGGATAAAAAGCCCATGGTACCCCACTGTTGTTTGTCGCAACAAACTCTACAATAATTTCCCTTTTTTTATCGATTTTCGCTTTATTTACATCGTAAGCTACCGCTTCGGGGTTTGTTTTTCCATTAATACCTAGTGACTTACATAAGCTATTATAAATAGGCACTAAGGCAAATCCGAAAGCAAACATCCCCAGTACAAGACCCGATAAGATGATAATTAGCCTGTGATGCCCTTTTTGATTTTTCATACAACAAACCTATAAATCGAGTTTAGGTGGAGTCGTAAACGTATGATATGGGGGTGGTGAAGGTAACGTCCACTCCAAACCATATGCTCCTTCCCAAGATCTTCCAGCTGCGATATCTTTTTTAGTACCCTTTTTCCTTACTGTGGCAATCACATTAAATAAAAATAAAAGCTGAGTAAAACCAAAAATAAAAGCACCTATAGAAGAGATCATATTAAAATTAGTAAATTGCAATGCATAATCTGGGATTCTTCTAGGCATTCCCGCCAGACCTAAAAAATGCATCGGGAAAAATGCTACATTTACTGAAATAACAGATAACCAAAAATGCCATTTGCCCAGTACCTCGTTATACATATGCCCAGTCCACTTCGGCAACCAATAATAGGTTGCAGAAAAAAGGGCGAAAATTACACCTGGGACCAGAACATAATGGAAATGAGCTACTACAAAATAACTATCTTGGTACTGAAAATCTGCAGGCACCAATGCCAACATAAGCCCTGTAAATCCACCTATGGTAAATAAAAATACAAATGCCAACGCAAATAACATGGGCGTTTCAAAGGTCATAGAACCTCGAAACATAGTGCTAACCCAGTTAAATACTTTAATACCGGTTGGAACAGCAATGAGCATTGTCGTATACATAAAAAATAACTCTGCACCCAACGGGATACCTGAAGTAAACATATGGTGTGCCCATACAATAAATGACAATATTGCAATGCTGACGGTCGCGTATACCATAAAGTAATAGCCGAATAATGGCTTACGACTAAACGTAGGTATAACTTCGGAAATCACGCCAAAAGCGGGTAATACAAGAACATACACCTCTGGATGTCCGAAGAACCAGAATACGTGTTGAAACAGTATGGGATCTCCACCACCTGAAGCTTCAAAGAAGCTGGTGCCGAAATGACGATCTGCCAACATCATGGTGACTGCTCCAGCCAATACAGGCATAATCGCGATTAGCAAAAAGGCAGTAATTAGCCAAGTCCATACGAACATTGGCATTTTCATCAATGTCATACCTGGGGCACGTAAATTTAAAATCGTGGCGATAATGTTAATCGAACCCATAATGGAGGAAATACCCATCATATGGATCGCGAAAATCATAAAATCTGTACTAGGAGGGGCATATTTGGTAGATAAAGGAGCATACATCGTCCAACCAAAGTTAGGGCCACCTCCTGCATGAAATGTGGTTGAAAGTAATAATGTAAACGCAAAGGGCAAAAGCCAAAAACTCCAGTTATTTAATCGGGGCAAAGCCATATCTGGAGCGCCGATCATCATAGGAATTTGCCAGTTAGCCATTCCGGTAAATGCAGGCATTACCACCCCAAATAGCATGATTAACCCATGTAATGTCGTCATTTGGTTAAAGAAAT
The DNA here is from genome assembly GCF_014109825.1 of Legionella sp. PC997. Lineage (NCBI taxonomy): Bacteria > Pseudomonadati > Pseudomonadota > Gammaproteobacteria > Legionellales > Legionellaceae > Legionella > Legionella sp. PC997. Next base: position 107,805 of record NZ_CP059576.1, on the reverse strand, counting down.
TCGGATCAACAAAGCGATGACCTGGTTGAAACAGCTCTGCACGAATCACTAGCGCCATGCCACCAGCCAGGAAGAAACTGATCATTGCGAGCCACAAATAAAGTGTGCCGATATCTTTATGGTTGGTAGTAAACAACCAGCGTTTTATAAAGCCTAAAATGCCTTTACCCTGTTCTGGACCATGATCATCATGTTTTTCATCGTGCGCTAATGTATAACTACTCATTGCAAACCTCCAGCTTGAACTTTATTAACCATGGTTGGTTGTTGATTAGCTTTCTGACGTTGTGCAGCAACTTCTGCGGCTTGAACGACATCATTTGTATTGTTACCCCAGGCATTACGTTCATAAGTCGCAATCGCAGCTATTTCTTCATCGGTAAGTTGATCTTTATAAGGCTGCATTGCAGAACCAGCAATACCATTAAGTATTATATCCAGGTGCCGGGAAACAGGATGGCCTGTTGCGACCGAACTACCCCTAAGCGCAGGATATAGCGGTGGGATACCTTTACCATTGGGTTGATGACAGGGAGAGCAAAATTGGTCGTATTTTTGCCTTCCAAATGCAAGTAATTCATCTCGGCTCATCGTTTTCTGGGCGGGTGGATTCGCTTCTTGATTCGCATACTGATCTTCTTTTTGTGTTTGCGCTGCGACCCATTTATCAAAATCGTCCTGACTGACGGCCTCAACTACTATAGGCATAAAGCCATGATTTACCCCACAAAGTTCCGCACATTGACCTCGGTATATTCCGGGCTTTTCAATAGTTGCCCATGCTTCATACATAAATCCTGGTATTGCATCGCGTTTAATACCTAACTCTGGAACCCACCAAGAGTGAACAACATCATTTGAAGTCACTAAAAAGCGGATTTTTTTATTAACCGGTACCACCATTGGCTTATCTACTTCGAGTAAATACCACTCATTCTTTTTCTGTTTATTTTGAATTTGTTCAAATGGTGTAGAAAGAGTACTGAAAAAGCTAATTCCCTGATCAAGATATTCGTACTGCCAGCGCCACTGATAACCTACGATTTTTATGGTTACTTCAGATTGATTTGTATCATCCATTCGGATTAAAACCCGCGTAGCAGGTACTGCAAGTCCAACAAGAATCAAGAACGGGATGATCGACCAGACAATTTCTAATCGAGGATTATCATGAAATTTCGCGGCCTTATATCCTTTAGATTTTCTATGATGGATCATTGAATAGATCATTACACCAAAGACAACGATTCCAATAATGGCACAAACAGCCATACATACCATATGCAGGTAATATACGTCTTTGCTGATAGGCGTGACCCCTTTGTGCATATTTAACTGCCAAAAATCCGCAGCAGCGAATAGTGGTCGGCTCGCAACCCAGGCACCTAGCATCGTTAATAATCTACAGATCTTTAACCTGTTTAACATCCCCATTCCTCGTCTTGTCAAGAAAGCCAGTATGAACTGGCTCCAATTTAGTTTTATATTTTTAATTTGGTCTTCCCCATTCGCAGGGGTTCTTGTTCAGCAATACGACACTACCACAATGAGTAATTTCCTTCAGTTTTAGATTTACTGACCATGTATTTAACTGCCTCGATTACCTCATTCGTGGTGCATTGATCACAGCCTCCGTTTTTTGGATGATCTTTCCCATGAACTGTGTTTTCAATCAATACATCCATATTTTTTGCAATCAATGATTTCCATGTTTCTTGATCACCAATTTTAGGCGCACCTTGTTTTCCATCATTATGACAGGCTGCGCAATGCTCGTTATAAACGGTTTCCCCACTTGGAGGAAATTGTGCTGCGCCACCTGACTTGAGGTTTATCAATTGGGTACGAGTTAATGACTCATTTAATATGTAATCAACAGCAGAAATGATGTCGTTATCAGAGCAGGTCACGCAGGCACCTTTTATAGGCATCGAATTATATCCATCTATGGCATGACGATATAAACCCGTTAACCCACTATTCTTTAAACGCTCGTACCAGCTTGCTGAACTACCAAGCAAAGGAGCACTCATGGCACCGTCTTGATGACAAATGACACACGCCGTGAAATAAACTTGCTTTCCGCGATCCAGCGAGGGGGGCTCATTGGAAGCAGGTAAGCCTAAAGGTTCTTCACTTGCTACGGTCTTAAGGTATGTCGCTACAGCCATTCTATCGGCATCAGTTAAATACATCATACTGTTATGATTTACTTCTGCCATAGGACCTACCACAGGGCCTGCATTATTGAGAAGCTTATTTAATTTGAATACATCTGCGACTTCCTGATGGGTTCCTGACTCCAATCCATATTTGGTGATGTTTGGTGCCCAATATCCATCAATAAATCCACCCGTTAAATAATACTTATTTTTTGGCGCCCCAAATACATTTAATGGGGTATGACACATACTGCAATGTCCTAGACCATCAACTATATATTTCCCACGATTCCACTCAGTGGATCTACCTTTCTCATATTGAAATCCATGTCCTTCAGGGAAAAAGAATAATAAATTCCAGCCCCAAAGTGTAAAGCGCGAACCTGGAACATTAAAGGGGAAGGGCAATGATTTGTTAGGTAAGTTTACCGGAGGCAGACTCATAAAATAAGCGTATAGAGCTCGGGCGTCATCATCTGTTATTTTAGAAAAATAAATATAGGGAAATACTGGGAAATAGTTTCTACCTTTAGGATCACGACCTTCTTTAAGAGCACGAATAAAATCTTTTTCAGTCCAGTTACCAATACCCGTTTCTTTATCTGGAGTAATATTAGGGCTATAAAATGTCCCGAAAGGAGTATCTATTGGTAATCCACCAGCATATGCAGGTGTGCGTGCATTAACATTGGTATGGCAGGAAATACAATCCCCCATCTTGGCCAAATACTCTCCCCGCTGAATTAAATTCTGTTGTTCACCACTGGCTGGAGCTGTCGGTGGATAAGCAGGATAATACCCATTAATAATTGATAATTTCTCTTGAGCAGGTTCATTTTCTGCATGTAATAATTGACCTGCCAGGCCAAGCACCGCCACAGTTGCCGTGACGATTAGCTTTCTTAGTAACAAAGAGCCCACGCTCCCTCCTATTTGTTCTTATTTTGTACGCTTCTCTTGCGGAGACAGAATAATCGACGCATTTTATACTCCACATTGCCTAAGTTGCAATGTTATAATCGCTATCTTTGATTATTTTTATATCGTGATTATGTTTGTTTATCTTAATGGTTTACTTTTAGGCTTATCTTTGATTATTGCCTTAGGACCGCAAAACATTTTTTTAATCAAACAAGGTGCACAAAAAAATCACGCAATGCTCTCTGCTGTTATTTGTTTTATCTGTGATTTTATTTTAATTTGCTCCAGTATAACAGGCTTGCATGAATTGCTCCTACTTCGTCCTGTTCTGCAAATCTGGATGATGTTGTTAGGTACTGCTTTTTTACTATTTTATTCCGCAAAAGCACTATCTCGTGCGTTTTCAAAACCAACTGATGCTGAAGAAAATACATCTCATCAACCCCGTAACAGAACTCAAATCATCCTCCTGGCCCTGGGATTTAGCTTACTTAATCCCCATGCCATTATTGATTCTCTGGTGATTATTGGTGGTGGCAGCAGCGGATATCCCAAGCAAGAACATATTTTTCTACTGGGGGTACTTACCTCAAGCTTGATTTGGTTTAGCTCATTAACTTTCACCGCACGATATTTTTCTGATGTCTTGTCAAAAACTAACGTATGGAAAGGAATCGAATTACTCAGTGGTTTATTAATGGCTTTTATAGGCATTAAACTTGGGACGGATTGTTTAAGTTTAATTTCAGAATTAATCGGTACATCGATGTGATAGAAAGGGCCAATCAGTGTGTCGCCAATTGACCCAGTGGAATGACACATAGCAAGTCCAACCTCGCAATGCGAATATCTCATAACCATTTATCCATGTCAACCGAGGAATAAACAACAAAAGCCTTTCCCATTGTTGTTAAAACCCACTTCAGTTAAACTCAATCTTTTACACAAATTGGGCAGTACATGTTTTACGGCGATACCATTCAAGACACAAGACAAATGTTTTTTTCCAGTTGGGAAAAATACCAACATAAAAAACTATTGTCTCCTTTAGAAAATGAGATTGTTCAAGTAATATTGGCCCATCCTGAATATCATAAGCTCCTCGAAAACCAAGAGAAATTCCAGCTACAATCTTATTTTCCCGAGGCAGGAGAACCTAATCCATTTCTGCACATGGGACTTCATCTTGCAATTCGAGAACAAATCGCAACCGATCGTCCTGCGGGCATTCATTTAATCTATAAAAATTTGATCAACAAATACAATGACTCATTAGTAGTAGAACATTTAATGATGGAGCAGTTGGCCGAATACCTGTGGCTCTCACAAAAAAATAATATTCCTCCTGATGAGCATCAGTATCTGCAAACATTAGCTACCCTTTGAAGTATTTTTCAGTGAAAAGGGTATTAAGGCCACTCAGGCAATGAACTTTATCCTGCATCCGATGTATAACTGATATAAAACGTGTGTACTCTATGTTTGAGTTGTCAAATTAAAACCAAAGAGTACACTGCCAATTTTCTATGTTTATTTTATGACTAATATCGTTTTGTTTGATATGGATGACACCCACAAAAAGATAGCCGCGGCAAGTTTTACTTCCTGGGCACGCTAGTTTGGAGGAGAAGCACGTCCGAAAACAGCAAAACTTAAGATAGCATTATTAAGTCGTTACACGAAGGTACTTTCGACATCAACCATATTCCTCAGACAGCCAAAAATGGAGAACTAGCTGCTATTGTAAACTCTATTAATATTGAAATTGTCAAGCCTGCAAAATCATTATCTGCAAACGTGAGCCAATTCTAAAATTGCATTTTGCACTGCATTTTTAAACCAAGTCCTACCCCTCTCCCGTGAATGGAAGAGGGCGATTTTTTAACAATCCTCTTCACCTAAGGAAAAATTAATTTTTATGACTAGCTCTTCATTCTCACGGGGCGAGAATGTCGTTTGACTTCAGTGGATGTGCTTCTTGAACAATCCAGAAAGCAACCTAAATAATACAAGCCATAATTAAAGTGGATTGCTCTCCAAAGTAGATGACAACTAAGGAGAGCCTAATAAACAAAAGGAGTTCAATTACACCGGAACGATGTAGTAGGCGCTATACTATTCAGTTTTTCCTGTAAAAGACTTAGATTTTTAGGTACAACGATAAATTGGTAGTTATCATTTAGGAAGTGCATTGGAGCGAGGTATTGAGCATTATTGCGGTGCTCCACCGTAAATCTATTTTCCGGCCTCATATCAAACTCAATGCAATTAGTCGTTTCTAAGAGTTCCAGCACTTCAATTGTTCGTGAATTAACTCGAGATCGAGAGTAAAAATTGGGGGTGCGAATGTGCGGAAAAGGTCTCGTGTAACTTCCTGCACCGCTGACAATTTCTAAATCCTGAATGAATCTATCGTTTGGAAAATGAGCTTTAATTAAGGCAACTGCTTTTTCGAGTTCTACTCCATCCAAATGCACATTTTTTTTATTGGTAAAATATTGCTCCAGATTAGTTTTATTAATTGCTTTTATAATAATAGCTATTTGATTAGAATCTTCAGAGGACTTCACCTCATAAATTAAACTATTTTCAAACTGGGCGAACCCTGAAAGCTTTAATTGAGCATTTTTTCCTCTGACATCTTCTTTATCGAGATAAACTCTAAGATCAATTGGAAATTCAGAACTACTGGATTGGAAATACAGTAAAAACCCATCATTAGGCGTCAAATCACAAAATTGATTCAGCATGTCTTTAATTGCATGAAAGTCGGTTTGTTGTTGAGCGGCAATAAGATCCATGATAGAAAAATTATCACCCGAAGTAGTTCTACTATATTGAATTACCTCACTATTTTGTTCATGCGGAGAGGAGGCAGGGTGAATTTCCAAATCCTGAATAGGACATATCGTTTGACGCTCACCCATGATTATAATATATTTAAAACGGAAATCATGTAATCCATTCCTAATAACAACAGAATTGACTTCCTGAGGATTCATATCTTCTGTAAGTTGAAAGTTCATAACCGTATGAAGAAATTCAGGATAAACAACGTCAGTGATAATAAATGTAGATTGCTTGGCCTCTTCATCAATTTTTTCTTCAAATTTAATAAGATTGTATTTATTTTGTAATAAGGTTAAACGTCTTCTTAGTTCTATTGTTTTAGGATCCGCGGTTATTAAAGAACCTGTAGTCCGCAAATCCGTTAAGGCCCCATCCTCTCCAGAACGGCTCATTGATTCGCCTATATTAAACCCACCTTCAGTTAATCCCATTAATTGGTTGATTTTAATTTTTACATCGGTAATTGCCGAAGAACCGTCCATATTTATCATGGAAATGAGTTCAAGAATTGATTTCATAAATTTTTACTCTCGCCTTTGATTAGAAAAAGATTAAAAGAAATAACTTTCGCGCAATACTATTTAACTTTGACTGAAAAGTGAATGTCTGAACAGAAAATACTCGGAGTATTTTAAATTTGGATCCCGGAATGCTTTTAGTAGGTATTTTATGAAAAAATAATATCCTTTATAAAAATCTTAAGTAATGTTAACTAAGCGAAGACATTAGGACTGTGTATCTCGACTAAAATCAGTTAATATGGAGTATTAAATAACAAATCCGTGTTCTGTATGACTGATCAAGAAAAGAAAACCCATTTTGGTTACTCTACTGTTGCCTGGGATGAGAAAGAAAAGAAAGTAGCCGAAGTTTTTCATTCCGTAGCAAAAAAATATGATTTGATGAATGATTTAATGTCTTTAGGTATTCATCACCTGTGGAAACGTTACACGGTAGGCCATAGCCAAGTGCGTGCCGGACAACTTGTGTTAGATTTAGCCGGAGGCAGTGGCGACTTAACACGGTTATTATGTAAGAAGGTTGGTGATAAAGGTCGAATTGTTCTCACTGATATAAATTCAGCCATGCTTAATGTAGGACGTGATCGCTTATTAGATGAAGGTTTATATAAGAATATTGATTACGTACAAGGTAATGCGCAATGTCTGCCCTTTGCTGATAACAGTTTTCATTGTATTACTATGGCGTTTGGTTTAAGAAACGTAACCGATAAGGAAGAAGCGCTTCGTTCGATGTATCGTGTGTGCAAACCCGGTGGGAAAGTGATGATTCTTGAATTCTCCACCCCCACATTTCCTGGTTTAAAACCTATTTATGACTGGTATTCGTTTAATATTTTACCTAAAATAGGGGGGCTTATTGCGCAAGATAAAACCAGTTACCAATACCTTGCTGAATCCATACGCATGCATCCCAATCAAATCAAACTAAAAGAAATGATTGAGGATGCAGGATTCGAAGACTGTCACTATGATAATCTCAGTGGTGGTATCGTTGCCTTGCACATTGCCTATAAATATTGAGTGCATTATGTTAAAAAAATACTCCCTAAAGGCTCTTCAAATAGCCATTAACAAAGCGGCCAAACTGGATGAGCAAATGCCAGCCAAGCTGAAAGCGCTTGATAATAAAACCCTTGAAATAATCATAAGCCCTTTAAACGTTAATTTTTTTATACATTTTAAGGATGGCGAAATTGTCTTACTTGATTGCTTCGATAGCAAAGCAGACACGGTTATTCACAGCAACCCTTTAGGATTGATCCGCTTGAGTTTATTACCCGCTTCCAAAGCCCGTTCTTTGTTTAATGATAAAATTCGCATGACTGGAGATACGGAATTAGGACAGCATGTAAAAAAATTGTTTGACGAAATGGATATCGATTGGGAAGGCCATCTGGCTCATTTTACTGGTGATGTAGTGGCTCATCAAATCGGTTCTTTTGTGCGTAAAGGGATGGCATTCAAAAAGAAAGTGGATGATTCCTTTCATCAAAATGTAACGGAATATCTGCAAGAAGAATTACGAGTCATGCCAACGAAATATGAACTGGAAGATTTTTTTGTTGAAGTAGACGAGTTATCTTTAAGTGTCGAGCGTTTGCAAGCTCATGTAAATCAACTAATAAGCCGCTATGAAATCCATTAAAAAACTCATCCGTCTTATTCATATTAACTATGTTCTAGCTAAAAATGGACTAGATAATGTAGTCGTGTCATTGAGATTGTTCGCACCCCTACGCTTTATTGTCTATTTAAATCCTTGGAATTTGTTTCGTAAAGAACAATTAACGCATGGAGAAGCACTTCGTAAATCCTTGGAAGTATTAGGGCCTATTTTTATTAAATTCGGTCAAGCGCTTTCGACTCGCCCTGATATTTTGCCCTTGGATATAGCGATTGAACTTAGCAAATTACAAGATAAAGTCCCTCCATTCCCTAGCGAACAAGCTATGGCCATTATTGAAAAAGCTTATGGCATGTCTCCCTATGAGGTTTTTGCTGAATTTGATTCCATACCCTTAGCATCGGCTTCTATGGCGCAAGTGCATGCAGCAACTTTGAAAACAGGTGAGGAAGTGATCGTCAAGGTGCTTAGGCCCAACATGCGACGCATTATTGAGCAAGACTTGAGTATTATGCATACTATTGCAAAATGGGCAGACCGTTATTGGCCAGAGATTAGGCGTTTAAAACCAAAAGAAATTGTAACAGAATTTGAACATACCTTGATCGATGAGCTCGACTTACTAAGAGAAGCAGCTAATGCAGCTCAATTAAGACGTAATTTTGAGCATTCTCCTATCCTCTATATTCCAGAAGTCTATTGGGATTATTCACGCTCTAATGTGATGGTGCTCGAACGAATACATGGCATCCCTGTATCCGATCTCGTAAGCTTGCAAGCACATGGAGTTGATATCAAGAAACTGGCGGAGCGAGGTGTAGAAATTTTCTTCACTCAAGTATTTCGTGATTGTTTTTTTCATGCAGACATGCATCCAGGAAATATTTTTGTTTCTTATAAAAATCCCAAAGACCCCCAATATATATGCATCGACTTTGGCATTATGGGGACATTAAATGACAATGACAAACGGTATTTAGCAGAAAATCTCTTGGCCTTTTTTAATCGGGATTACCGGCGTGTTGCGGAGTTACACGTTGAATCTGGTTGGGTTGCACGTGATACCCGTGTAGATGAATTTGAAAGCGGTATTCGTACGGTATGTGAACCTATCTTTGAAAAACCTTTAAAAGATATTTCCTTTGCACAAGTAGTATTGCGTCTTTTCCAGGTTGCTCGACGTTTTCATATGGAAGTACAACCGCAACTGATTTTATTACAAAAAACGCTACTTGCTGTAGAAGGCTTAGGACGTCAACTCTATCCAGACTTGGATTTATGGGCTACAGCCAAACCTTTTCTTGAAAAATGGGTTAGAGATCAAATAGGTCCTAAAGCTTTTTTCACCCAATTAAAACGAAATTTACCTTTTCTTGCGGAACAATTGCCCCATATGCCAAAACTGCTCTTTGATTTTCTAGAGCTTAAAAAAGAAGAATTAATAATAAATAAAGAGCGCGCTATTGCTCAGCCTGAAAATGAAAAACCAGCAGTCCATTGGAATAGTATTGCGATAGGCGCGGGACTTTCGTTCCTGTTAGTGTGCCTGCTTGACTATGCGCATCTTATCCATCACAAACAACTCACCCCGCTTGCCCTTTCAGGAGCAATTCTGGCAGGGTTGTTTGTACTTATTAACCCTAATACGAGGAATTAAACATGGGACTAAGTGGAATCAGCCCTCTTTCTTTATTGTTAATTTTAGTCATTATTCTAGCTCTTTTTGGTACTTCCAAATTAAAAACTATAGGAACCGATCTTGGCGAGGCCATTAAAAATTTCCGTAAGGCCTTGAATGAAAATCAAGCTGATGAGCACCCAAAAAAGGATAACAAACCTCTATGAGTAGTGGCGAACTTTTGGTTATTTTTATTGTTGCCCTCATTGTATTTGGCCCCAAAAAACTCCCTATGTTGGCAACCCATTTAGGATTATTGATAAAAGCATTGAACAGACTAAGAGCACAAGCTGCTGTGCTCTGGCAACAACAACTAAATGCCCTGCAATTGCAAGAAAATCAACGTAAGGCAAAAGAAGCAGACGAGCAATATAAAAAAGAGCAAGTGTCCTAAATTTTATCTTATTAAAACTTAGCCCCTTTACTCTGTTCAGGTTCATCTTTTGCGGGCAGTTTAAAACCATCTAAGTCAGGAAGGTCCTTCATCGCCTCTTTACTTGGGAGCAAAGAACCACTTTCATAGGCTTTAGGGCCCTCTTTAGTCGTTTGATAAAGCTTGCCATCACCATTAGAATAAGCAATCACTTTATTGGTTTCTGCATCGACCATAATAAAACTTTTTCCTTCTTTTGCCTGCTTTTGGAAGAACGACGCCATGTCCTCCTCTGATTTAAAAGTTAAAGACAATCCGCCATTCTCATCCTTCTTAGGAGGATGATCTTTAAACCATTTCGCCCCACAATGTTCCTTATAGGCAGCAAGGAAGGCTTCTACCTGTTCGCTTTGAATGCGAATACTCTTCTTTTTGCTCTCCTCATCTTCAACTGGTATTAAACTATCCGCTTGCGAGGTACTTTGCACTGTTTGATTCGGTGGACCTAATGGAATCTCTTCCTCATCTTTTGATTGACCCATAAATATTTCCTCTAAAAATGTAGGCTTTTTGAAAACTTATATTGTATAAGTATAATTCAACTTTTACGCTTCCACTTTATTTCCATAGAATTTGTTATTGGCTTCAACCTTAAAATTAAGTAATTTCATGATTAGGCCGAGCTACTCCTTACTTTATTGTTCAAAACTTGCAATATTTTTATTATTTAAATCCTGCCAAAGTTGTTCGGCTACCGGTCCTCTGGCTGGTTTTTGTAAACGAATCGCGCCTAAAGTAACTAACCGTTTATCGAAATGATTCCCTTGCAAGCTCTGTAACCTGCCATCAGCTAGCTCCTGGCTAATCATATGCAAGGGCAATCTTCCCCACCCCAGACCTGCAACAATTATATCTTTCTTCACCATTACATCGCTCACAGTCCATCGATGTCCATGTTCTATGACACCGAAGGAAAAATCAGATTGCGAGGAATCACGGAGGATCACTTGCATGCATTCAGAAAGCGTATCCAAATCGCCTAATTGGGTACCGTAATATTGGATAAATTCGGGGGATGCAACAGCGACTAGAAACTCAGACCGAAGCGGGATGACCTCGACAGCCTTTTTAGTAATTAAATTTTCGCTAATAATCAGGTCTGCCTGATTTCGCAATAATCGTTCACACGCCCCTCCAATTGATTCCGAGAGAAAATGAAATTGGGTATTAGGAAACGTATAAATCCAATGTTTTAACAGAGGTTTCAAAGTCGAAAGAGGAAAAAAAACATCGATGGCAATCGTGATATCACTTTCTGCTTCAGATTGTAGTAACTCTGCAAATTGACTAATATTTTTCCAGTGTCCAATTAAAGACTGGGCTCGACGATAGAGTTTTTCGCCTTCTATGGTGAGAACCGGTCGATAATGACTGCGATCAAACAATACCAAATTTAACTGATCTTCTAATTTTTTTATTGATGTAGTAACTGCAGGCTGGCTTTTAAATAAGATTCGAGCTGCCGCATTGAATCCACCGCACTCGACTACTACTACAAAAACACGTAAAGCATCAAAATCAATGTCCATAATTTTTTTCTATTAAGATTATCAAAACTTAATATTATCAACTTATAGAGATTTTATCTAATCTGTTTGCTCCACATACGGGAAACAACTTAGAGGGAAACTATATGCCAATAAATACCATGCAAGACATAACAACTGCGCTATTAAAGGTATTGTTTAATCAACGACGCGTTAGTGAGTTTGCCGAGACAAAGTGTAATGGAATTTTATGCCCGGAATGCATTGGCCATCCGCAAGATAAAATTCACCATGCTATCAAGGAACAACGCGCCCTAACGTTGATTCTTCCTGCCTTCCCTGCAAAATCAGCCAATAGACAAAAAACCCTTTCCGAAAAACCGGATCGAGGTGAAATCATTGGCTTGAGTAATTTGAATCGACTCTGCCAAACCCTGGAAGAAATTTATCCTGTAGGCATTAAGTTAATCATTTGTTCTGACGGTCGAGTCTTTAATGATTTAGTTTTGGTGAGTGATGATCATGTAGATGTATATCAAAAAGGAATTCAACAAATTATCAAAGAATACCAATTAACTCATTTATCTACATTTGCGCTTGATGAGGTCTATCCCTGCCATAACTATCAGATTATGCGGGAGTTATTAATGGTCGAGTTTGGTCAATCTTTAGATGAATTAAAACAACATGTAGCAACCGATCCGCACGCTCGGTATCAATTTAATGGGATTCACCGTTTTATTGCTGAGGATCAATTCGCTTTAAAACCTGAACAAACAAAAAATAAAACACGCCAGCAAGCTAAACAAATTGCTTATGAAGTAATCCGTCGCTCGAATGCCTGGTCACGATTATTAACGAATTATTTTCCACAATCCGTGCGATTGTCGATTCATCCCCAGCCTTGTGGCTCAGAGAAAATAGGAGTTCACTTACTACCCACATCAAATCGTTGGAGTACCCCTTGGCATAATGTTCTACTTAAAAAAGGCAAAAGATGGCAACTCATAAAAAGGCAAGAAGCTGAGCAATTGGGTGCACGATTAAATAAAGATCATTATGTATTGGAGGCCTACTCATGAACCAACAACAGCGATTTTGCCCTCATCTAATTCAAGCGGATCATGGTCGTAAGCTGACCGATTTATCATTGGAAATGCTCCTAAACCAAACGACTCAACATAAGATTGTACTTCTACGAGGCTTTAATCTTCTGCAACGGGATGATTTGCTCCAATATTGTCAAAAGCAAGCCCAATTACTTTCTTGGGATTTTGGTCCGGTAATGGAAATGAAAGTAGATCAAAAGCCCAAAAACTATCTCTTTACGGAAGGAGATGTCCCATTGCATTGGGATGGAGCTTTTCATCAAGAACCTCGTTTTTTGCTCTTTCATTGTTTGCAGGCACCGAATGCAGAGAGTGGTGGGGAAACTCTATTTGTTAACACAGAAATGGTTTGGCATACTGCAAGCGATGCACAAAAAAAAGAGTGGCAACAGTATGCGCTCGTATTTCATACCGAGAAACTAGCACATTATGGGGGCACCATTACTCGTAATTTAATCAATAAACATCCAGAAACTCAGCAGGTTATCTTAAGATTTGCTGAACCTGTAGGTGAAGACTATTTAAATCCAGTACAGGTTAAAATAATAGGTAAAAATGAGGATGAATCGCGATCCATTTTATCTTCTTTAAGTCAAAGTATGCGGATGCCTGAACATATGTATCAACATCAATGGCAACAAGGTGATTTTCTGCTTGCCGACAATTTTTCACTCCTGCATGGTCGTAACGCTTTTCATCGACATAGCCCAAGACATTTAAGAAGGATCCAAATATTATGAAACCCTATACCTTAATGCAGTTAAAGCAAACCACCAGCCCAGAACAATTCAGCAATCATTTGCGAGAAATGGGCGAATTGTTTTGGTGGGAAGCCGGTAAATTTTTTGTAGTTACTTCCTATAAATTAGCCAAACAAGTCCTCACAAGTGAGGATTTTACTTGTGATCGCACCCCTTTTTTTATAACACGCATGCCCGAGATGAATTTGTCATTAATTACTGATTTTTTTAAAGTGGTCAGTAAAATGATGGTGATGAGTGATGCTCCAGAACACACTGATCGCCGGCGGATTTGTTATCATGGCTTTAGTAACAACTGTCTGGAACAATTGAAACCCTTAATTCAGCAGACTATAACAAATTGTTTGGCAGAGTATACTGCAGATAAACCTTTTGATTTTGTTACTCAACTGGCCCAACACATCCCTTCGGTGACACTTGCAGAATTGTTCGCAATTCCAGATAGTGAACGTCTTGATTTTTATCATTGGTCTAATAATATGACGCAATTTTTTGGTGGCTCAACCAGTTATAAAGATCAGGATGGAATTCAGGTCAATCAAAGTGCCAAACAACTCTATAGTTATTTTTCAAATTTAATTGTCCATCGTCGAAAAAAACCAGGATCCGATTTTTTAAGTATCTTGTTGGAGCATCAAGCCCATTTTGGCTTGACCGATGATGAAATTATCTCTCAAGCAATTATGATGTTAGTTGCTGGTCAAGTCACAACCACTGATCAGCTGTGCAATAATTTATTTATTTTGTTGAATCAACCAGGACTTTGGCAACAAGTAAGAGATAATGCTCATCTACTTGATAGATATATTGAAGAATGCAACCGGCTTGATCCCGCAGTAACGTTTATTTTCCGAGTCACTAAAAATGAAACGATGATAGGAAATAAATTGATTGAAAAAGGCAAGGTGATTTTCATATCGACACATGCCATTAATCGTGATCCCCATTATTTTGACGACCCAGATGCCATCAATCCTAATAATAAACACCCCCAACATTTCAGTTATGGTTATGGCAGTCATTTTTGTCTGGGTGCAAAATTGGCACGTATCGAGATGCACAGCATTTTTAAAGCTCTATTGAACCAGTTTCCTGGGTTACGTCTTGATACCAGTAACCCCGCGCAAAGGAAACATCACAGTTTATCTTTTTCTGGTTTCGAACATCTATATTTAAATGCCCTTTAAGATGCTTATAATAAGTTTATGAAATTGTGGCCTAATGAGAAGGCACCAGTCGTTACCCTCGCAATGACTTGGGTTTCACTGTATGCCTCCACTTAGGTTACAAAATTTAAGATCTTAGAGAGACGCAACTCATGAGCGATCAAAAAAACCTATCAAAGGATGCCGCGCTTAAATTCATCATCCTCACCGGTATTGTGAGTCTTTTTGCGGATATGACCTATGAAGGTGCACGCAGTATCACTGGACCTTATTTGGCGTTATTAGGAGCTAATGCCGCTGTTGTGGGTTTTGTATCTGGTTTTGGGGAATTATTAGGTTATACACTACGTTCGGTATCCGGCTATCTTGTGGATCGTACTCATAAATATTGGGCGCTCACTATTTTTGGTTATACCTGTAATTTATTAGCAGTTCCCTCATTAGCCATCGCGGAACAATGGTGGGCTGCCGCTGCCCTCATTATTATAGAGCGAGTAGGGAAAGGGATTCGTACACCTGCGCGAGATGCCATGCTTGCTCATGCAGGACACCAAAAAGGAATGGGTTGGGCTTTTGGTTTACATGAAGCAATGGATCAAACCGGGGCGATGATAGGTCCTTTGATTGTGGCTCTCGCACTTTATTTTAAAGTGGAATATCGCTATTGTTTCGCGTTGCTTTTAATTCCTGCATTATTTGCTTTAGGCACTTTATTCTTGTCACGTTGGCTCTATCCTCGCCCCCAAGACTTAGAAGTACATCATGATACCCTGAAAATTAGCGGTATGAGCATGAATACAGCTTTTTGGCTGTACTTATCAGGAGCAGCACTCATTGCAGCTGGCTATGCCGATTTCCCATTAATTGCTTATCACTTTCAAAAAGAAGATATTTTATCTCCACTTTGGATCCCCATTTCTTATGCCCTAGCCAAAGGATTCAATATAGCAAGTGCCCCATTTCTCGGATATCTTTATGACCGACATGGTTTTATTATTCTCGTCCTTGTCTCCTTGATATCCTGTTTTTTTGCACCTTTAGTCTTTTTTGGTACTTCCACTCTGGCTTTATTAGGAGTAATTTTATGGAGTATTGGGGTTTGTGCTCATGAGTCACTGATGCGCGCCATCATAGCCGGTATGATACCTAAAGAAAAACGCGGCTCAGCATATGGAATTTTCAATACAGGTTTTGGAGTATCTTGGTTTTTGGGTAGTGTTTTAATGGGCGTTCTCTATGATACGTCCATTCTCGCTTTAGTTATTTTTTCCATTTCCATCCAATTACTTGCATTTCCTTTCATGGGTATAGTCATGAAAAAACTGAAATAAATAAAAACTCTATTTTTGTGCGGCTAATTTTTGCAAGTGTTCGTCGGATAAGCGAAATTGCAACAAATCCGTACGCGGATGAGCCCCTATAAATTCGTAAAATTCAATGGCTTTTTTATTCCAGGTAAATGCATGCCCTTCCATGCGACAGCATCCCTTTTCAATTGCCAACTGTGCAAGATTAGATAACAAGGCCGTGCCCAAACCATGATTACGATAAAGTTCATCTACAAACAACTCTTCAATGTAAAGAACTGGCGCTCCTGCCGGGGCAGAATAAGAGAAAAAAAATAAAGCATACCCAGCTGGTTTTTTCTTGTACTCAGCTAATAATACATTAAAAAATTTAGTTCGACCAAAACCATGAGACTCAATTTTGTCCAAGGTCAAATTAATTTCTTCAGGTTTCTTTTTTTCATATTCAGCGAGTTTCTTGATTAAACCAAAAATTTCTTCTTTATCTTTTTTCTTAGCAATCCGAAAAGTAAATTCCATATTTGTACCTCCACACCCTACGGTCTAATCAAACCGATTTACTGGTTGATGACAATACGGTGCTTTCTGATGTTTGGCATAATAATCTTGATGGTACTCTTCTGCCGGCCAAAATGTTTGCACAGGAAAAAGTCGAGTCGCAACCGTAAAGCCTTTTTTTTGTAACATTTGGATTAACGTTTCTGCTTCTGCTAATTGTTCCTGATCATAATAAAATACTGCACTTTGATACTGCTGACCTATATCAGGACCTTGACCTGATTTCTGCGTGGGATCATGGATTTCAAAAAATCGCTTTAAAACGTGGTGATAATCAGTCTTAGCTTTATCATAAATAACACGTACTGCTTCATAATGCCCAGTATTTCCCTGACAAACTTGGTCATAACTTGGTTCTAAAGTAACGCCCCCTGTATAACCCACTTCAACACGCAGAACTCCGGGAATTTGTTTTAAAAAATGATCAACTCCCCAAAAACATCCGCCAGCCATTATCGCTTCTTCCGTATCTAATACCTGACTGTCCGCAACGAAATCAATAGAAGCGGAGTTGACACAATGGCGTAAGTTGTTTTGGGTGAAGTATTCTCCCGTAAAGACATGCCCTAAATGTGCATCGCAGCGTGAGCAAAGGATTTCCATGCGTTGACCATCAGGATCGGGTAGCTGTTTGACCGCATGAACAATATTATCATCAAAACTTGGCCAGCCACACCCCGAGCTGAATTGGCTTGAGCCGCGAAATAAGGCTAAACCACAACGTTTACATAAATAAGTGCCATTAGTCATAACATAATTATATGCCCCAGTGTGAGGATATTCTGTGGCTTTTTCACAGATTATCCTTTTAGCTAACGGGGTTAAACTGGCTGTTTTATCAAGATAATCATCCATCATGCTACCTTTGTTGCCCTTGGCAAATTTTATCGGCTAAATAACCTATAGCTCCCGCATAATATATTGAATTATTATAGTGTAAAATCATCTTATAGTTGGGGAAGGTTAAGAAGGTGGGGCCGCCCAATGGCTGTACTATACTGCCTTGCAGGTTCTGATAAGGCAATGGCTCGCCATTTTCGGTACGTACACCCAGCGCACTCCATTCACTCACAGGCTTCACAATGGTTTTTCCTGCCATAGCCATATCGAATTTATGGGGTAATTTGACTTGGATAGCCCAAGGCTCCCCTGATTGCCATCCATTTTGCTTCATGTAATTTGCAATTGAAGCAAAGACATCAGGCTTACTTCTCCAGATATCCTTTCGTCCATCACCATCATAATCAACCGCATATTTCACCCAGCTTGAAGGTAAAAATTGGGGTTGGCCTGAAGCACCAGCCCACTCACCTTTGAAATCGGCTAAACTGACATGTCCTTCATCCAAGATATGCAAAGCAATAAATAATTCTTTACGGAAAAAATCTTTGCGATTGGAGTCATATGCTAAAGTGGCTAAAGCTTTCACTACAGGGAAATTACCCATGTAAGTACCATAACTGGTTTCCATTCCCCAAAATGAAACAATGAAACAAGGATTTACCCCGTATTTTTTGGCCACAGCCTCCAAGACTTCTTGATTCTTCTTGAATTCTTTACGTCCTATGGCAATTCTGTAACTATCAACGCGCGTGTTACGATATTTGATGAACGTAAGGCGATGTTCTGGTTGAGAACGTAAAAATCCTTTAATTTGACGGCTTGGCTCATGGATACCCGCAAACGCCTCATCAAACGTTTCTGATGAAATCCCCTGTTGCAAAGCTTCTGCTCTAACTCCAGCGACCCACTCATTCCAATTCTGTTGTGCGAAGGCAACATGATGTACCAGAACGTATGCGATTATCGCAAGTCCCCATTTTTTCATAGCCTTTCCCCCTGATTTTGTTACTTGATTGCCATCTCGATATTAAGATAGACCCTTTCTCATAAAAACATACAGCCTGGTTAAACCGCAAACCTCGAGCTTTTATCTATCTCAAAGCGCCACTGCCATTGGCTTAAAAATTACTGCCATCCCCGCGAACAGGGATCTAATTCTTGCACCAGCATGGTGACTGATTAGAAAACCTTCGCGGTACGACAAAAAAGCGAATCACGTTGGTGTACTGGACCTATGTCCGGGACACCAACGTAAAAGGATTATACAGTGAGTATTAAAGGGCTTCCATAAATGCTGTTAAATCCGCCTTTTCTTGTTGTGTTAACTGTAATTGCAAGACCAGGTTAAAGAACTCTACGGTATCTGCCAACGTTAACAAACGACCGTCATGCAAATAGGGTGGAGAATCTTTTATTCCTCTTAAAGGAAATGTTTTTATAGGTCCATCACCCACTGCTTTCATGCCGTTAATCATTTGTGGTTGGTAGAATCGCTCGGTCTGTAAATTATGCATGGTATTGTCAGTATAATAAGGAGGAGTATGACAACTTGAGCATTTTCCTTTGCCAAAAAACACTTCTTGCCCACGTAACTCTGCTGGACTTGCTTTGGCAGGATCAAGCTTTCCTTCCCAAGTCAATTTAGGTGCGGGTGGAAAATCCAAAATTTCTTGGAATTCGGCCATGAAATGAACTTGGCTACCACGTTCCAGAATGTTAACACCCTTTTTAGTTGCAATAACAGGATCCCCATCGAAATAAGCTGCTCTTTGTTCAAATTCAGTGAAGTCCTCCACTGTTTTTAGCGCACGTTGAGATCCAAATAATCTTTGAATATTTAAACCCCGTAAGGTTGGAGTATTGATGCGATGACGAAATTCTTGCGGTCTTATATCACCGACCAAATGCGTTGCTTTATTCGTATGGCCGTTCGCATGACAATCAAAACAAGAGACCCCCCGGCTCGGTTTAACAGTCCGTCGGTCTTCGGTTTGGTTAAATTGTTGTTGCGGGAATGGGGTAACTAATAGGCGTAACCCTTCTAACTGTTTGGGGTTTAATAAACCATTGAACAATTCGAAATAATTCTCAATAGTGACTAATTTACCTTGAGAAACATCCCCAAGATCAGGTCGGGTAGTTAAAAAAATAGGAGCAGGAAAAGGAGGTAAAAAATGATCTGGAATATCAAAATCCAAGTCAAACCGAGTTAAATCACGGTCTTCTTGTTTTTTAATTTCATTAATCGCAAATTTAGGAAATAACATTCCCCCTTCTGGATGATTGGGATGAGGTAAGGGTAAGAAACCTTGTGGAAAAAGGTTTTGTTTCTTCACATCATCTGGACTCATTTTAGCTAATTGTTCCCAGGTCACGCCTGCAGGGAGTTTCACGCGAACCCCTTCTTGGATGGGTTTCCCATTGGACATTTTTGCCGTTTGAGAAGGATTATTACTCAAATCATAACGCTGTTTTAGCAGCTCTTGTTGTCGGTCATTAATGGCTTGCTTTTCACTACTCATGCGTTGCAAAACGCTTTGAAACGTCTCATGAATCACTACGGGTAAATAACTTGAAGGAACTGTTGTATTCGCAGGAGTAGGTTGTGGTTTGGGGGTCTCAGCAAAAGCAAAAGAAACCATGCTTACTGTTAGAGCCATCACCCCTAAAGATTTTTTTAACATAGATAAGTCCGTTTAGATAAAAAGAATTTTTTCATCATAAAGTACTTATAAATTCAGTGCAATAGAGACTAAATTCTGGAAATCTAACATAGGCCTAGGGCAGCAAAGCGGGGTTCTGGGTTTTAGGTGCGGCGAATTTCAGGTTCGCTTCGCTGGAAAGGGTAGAAGCTCCATCGTGTAGATATGCTCGAACCTTAGGAACGTTAACTTGTTTTACTCACTACGTAAAGAAACTACAGGCTCCAACTTTGCTGCACGGCGTGCAGGATAAAAACCAAAGAAAATTCCAGTAGCTGCTGATACCAAAAAGCCTGCCGCAGGAGGCAAAAGATAGATTGAAAAATTCCAATCACTGAAATAGGCCAAAATACGGGTACAAATTAATCCTAAAATAACCCCTAGTATCCCTCCTAATAGAGAAAGCATCACCGATTCGACTAAAAATAAGGCTTGAATTTCACTATTTTTAGCTCCGACCGCTTTACGAATACCAATTTCTTTCCGCCGTTCACTCACAGAAACTAACATGACGTTCATTACCCCAATTCCACCCACCAAAAGCGAAATTCCTCCGATCACCGCCAGTAACAAGGTAAAAATTTGCCCCTGATTTTCCATGCTGGCAATAATTTGTTTGGCGCTACGTGAAAATACACTCAATTTAGGAGCAATTGAACCAATCGTTTGTTTTATTTCCTCAACCACCTCATCGATAGGACTATCGGGTTTCAATTCCAAGACCACATTATTTACTTTAGCCTCTTTGCTAATGAGGGCAATACCCCCCAAGGGAACTATTGCCGCCTGGTTGATGTCTTCATTGAAAAACCCATTTTCCTTCCAAGGTTTAGCGACACCAATGATTGTATATAAAGATTGTCCTATACGTAATTGCTTCCCAATGGGATCATCAAAGCTAATCTCTTTGATTTGGCGTGCCAAACCCGCACCAATGACGCAATAATGTTCATAAGATTCAACAAAAGAAACAAAATGGCCCGCAGCTAATTTAATATGAACAATTTTGGGCAAATGTTCATTGGCCCCGATGACCGCTCCTTGCATCATTTTTCCTTGAAAACTCAGGGGTTGATATGCAGTGCTATAGGGAGCCATATCAATAATATAAGGAATACGCTCGGCCATTTGTTCCCATTGCGCTGCACTGACTGATTCCATACTTCCCGAAGATTTGTCACTCGTTTTTGGATAAACCGCAATCGCTAATAAGTCTGTACCTAAAGACTTAAATTGAGCTAATGCTTTTTCGGTCGCCAATTGCCCACAACTTATTAAAGCCACAACCGCAGCAGTCCCTACTAAAATACCTAAAACGGCCAAAAAAGAACGCAACTTGGCGGCAGTCAAATTTACTAAAGCTTGTTGACAATGTCCGGAAAATTTCATGTACCAGTCTCCGCCATCACCATTCCATCCACCAAAGTGATTTTGCGCTGACACAATGCAGCGATCTGTTCATCATGAGTAATCATAATGATGCTACGTCCTTGTGCGTGCAAACTCAAAAATAAATTCATTACTTCATTACCGGTACGTGAATCGAGTGCACCTGTTGGTTCATCTGCCAAAATTACTTGCGGCTCAGTTACTAATGCACGAGCAATTGCAACCCGTTGTTGTTGTCCTCCGGATAATTGTGTGGGTCGGTGCTGTGCATATTGACGCATTCCTACTCGTTCCAGGGCGGCAAGTACCCTATCCTTAATTTCAACAGTCCCGACACCGCGATAAATCAATGGCAAGGCTACATTTTGCATGGCAGTAAATCTTGGTAATAAATTGAATTGTTGAAAAACAAAACCAATGTTTTGATTACGTAATTCTGCTGCTTCATCGTCAGTCAACGCAGCAACATTACGATTTTTCAATAGATAAGTCCCTTTGTCTGCTTTATCCAGGAGTCCTAGAATATTCATCAAAGTAGATTTACCTGAACCCGAAGCTCCTACAATAGCAAGTAAATCTCCCTCATAAACCGTCAGCGATACTTCTTTTAATATAGTGGTGCTGATTCCTTCGAGATGATAAGTCTTGACAATATCCGTAAGTTTCATAAGCGGTTGTTGAGTTTTTTTCTCAGGACCACGACGGGATGTCCTCGTGGAACTTAAGGGTCGCTCAAGAATACCTGTGTCCTCACTCATAAACCACCACATCACCCGCTTTTAAACCACTCTCAACAACTACTGTGTCTGCCTGTGCTGCTCCTGTGGTAATAACGCGTTTTTCAAGAGCGCCTGGCTTTGTTTGTAAACTAACAACGCTTTGTCCTTTTTCACGCTTTATTGCAGCAATCGGAATGATGAGCTGTTTGCCATTATCCACACTTAATTCGATGGAGGCACTCATACCCACCTTGATCCATTTCTGTGCTTCAGGAGGTAACTTCTTCACCTCAACCACCGCGGTAAAAAAGGGTAATCCATTATTATTGGAGGCTTGGGCATTTACTGCAACCAATTGTCCTTTTAATTGGTATTTACCAAAAGCTACACCGCTCACTAAAGCATCCATACCTGCATGGATTTGGGTGATATCAATTTCTGGAACATCGATTTCAATACTGATACCCGATAAATCACCGATCAACCCAATGACCTGTCCCGACTTAACAGTCGAGCCTACTGTAGCACGTACGCTTTTATCTTCACCCGCTTTAGGTGGGTAGAGTAGAACCCCATCTCGCGGGGATTTTAAACGAATCACATTATGATTAGAGGCTAAAATTTTTTTAATTTTATCAAAATCCGCCAAACTTAATGCCGATAAATTTCTGGGGTTATTTTCATCAAGCTTTTCCAACATTTCTGTCAGCTTACGAGTAGATTGCATCAAGGTAACTCGCCCTGTGTCCACATTGGATTTCTCGCTCATGTAATTATTTTTGGACAATAAACCCGCATCCCATAAATCCTGGGTCCCCACGAATTTGGCCTTCGCTATGGTATAGCTGTCTTTGGCTTTTAGGTATTCCGTTAAAGTGTCATTAAACTGCCTCTGCAACTCGGTGGAGTTTAGAGTTAAAATTACATCGCCTTTTTTTATTAATTGTCCATAATGGAAATTCATTGTTTCTACTACCGCTTCCATGGGACTGGCTATAGTATTTTCATGTAACGGCTGCACTGTTCCGGTAAAATGCAAAGTCTTATGCAAAGTTTGTTCTTCAACTTTATACTGATGTAATGCAACTTTTTTTTGCTCTTTATGATGCCCACATGAAGACACCAGCAACCCGATTAATAATAAAAAGATGACTTTTGATGTGTTTAAATACCTATTCATCCACCATACCTTAATTTAATTTGCCAATGATTCAGGGTTGTTCCCAAGATTCTTTGCAGGCTTGATATCTGATTTAGATATGCAATTTTTGCATTGATTAATCCAGATTGAGCCTGAATTAGCTGATTTTGAGTGTTGTTTACATCCAGGGCACTGGATATACCTGCTTGTTGTTTTTTCTTCTCCAATTCATAAGATTGCTCCGCTAACTTTACTTGCTTGAGAGCTAATTGATAACGTTTTGCCAAACTTCTTATATTATTAATGGTATTGGTTACATTCGTTATTAATGCTCGTTTGGTTGCAAGTAAATTTAACCGGTCTTTTTCCAAGCGCACTTTAGCATTGATTAATTGACTGCGACGGCTGATGTCATGCAAAGGAACGGTTAAGGTAACCCGGGCTGCCTCGGTAATGTTATTTCCATTATAAATTCCATTAAATCCCCCATTCATACCCGTCACATCATTTACAACCCCACTTTGTATATTTCCTGACAAATCCAACTGCCATAATTGTTGATTCTTCGCTACTTTATAAGCGCGTTCATCTGCGCGTAAGGTCATTTTTTGTGCTAAATAAACCGTATTATGATTCAACGCTTGCTCAATAGACTGCTGTAAATTAGGGACTGCAAGCTTATCTAAGGCAACGTCACTAGGAACGGATATATGCATTTCTGGATCCAAGCCAATAGTCTGCAGCAGATCTTGAGAGGAGTTTTCAAAATCGTTTTCCGCCTGCTCCACCATCAAACTTAAGGATTCAATTTGGTATGATTGCTGAATGTTACCCGTAGGCTCTAATTGTCCTGCCTTTATTTTTTTCTCATTAATTTCATACGATTTTTTGGCTTCTTTTAACTGCAAGCGCTGATTTTGTAAATTATTACCACTTAAAATAAGCATACGATAGGCCACAATAACTTGGGTAACTTGATCCGCAACCGATTGCTGCAAATTCAATTTGTTGAGCCATTCGTTGTCTTTAGCATCTAAAAGTGCCGCTTCATTTACTGCCTTTCCGAAACCGCGTAACAAAGGTTGAGTCAAAGAAAAATTCAACACCGGATTATAATTGTTATTTTCATTGACGTTATTATTAATTGATAAATTAGCTTCGGTCCCTAGCTTTGTTTTCAAATTAAACTCAGGGCTAGCGAGGAGCGTTCGGGTGGTATCACTACCCACGCCATTAAACCTACTTCTTTGAATAACTCCAGAAGCACCCAAAGCGTATTGCAATTCAAATTGATTATGGGCCAAACGTAATTGGTAGCGTTGAACAATTCGATCCAATTCAGCATTTTGAATATTAGGGTTATATCGTAAAGCCAACAAAATTGCTTCTCTTAAACTCAAGTGATGGAGGCTTTTATTTCGTGATGCAGGAGAGGTGGGCAGTTCTATCCAGTTATGTAACATAAACTCAGGATTTTTAATCGCTTTTTGGAGCCGTTCTTCTGCTTGTTTAACGTGTGAATCCTCCACAGGGAGCGACCAAACACTAGTCGCAAACAGGCAACCCATAGAGAAGAAGGTTAATATTCTACTTAGCCTATGTCCTACGACGTAGGCGACGGGTTGGTGGGTCTTAATGAGGTGGAGAGATTCCTGAATGCTGCGGAAAAATCGCGGGACGTAGCATGGAATATTTTTTAGGCGCTCAAAAACATGCCATGACCTATGGGATAAATTTATGAAACGCAATTTTTTTAATAACATCATTTTTTGTTCCACACTGCAAATCGTTGCATATCCTGCAAACGCAATGCAGTTAATTGGCCACCCCACAGACATCCAGTATCTATTGCATGAATTTTAGGATGAGGACATTTCCCCATTAAAGCAGCCCAATGCCCAAAAACAATATCCACATCAATTTCTTTACGATGAGGCACTTCATACCAAGGATAAAGATTTACGGGCGCTTGAGCAATAGTTCCTTTATAACTCAACTCGAGTTTTCCTTGCGCATCACAAAAACGCATCCGGGTATAATAGTTAGTTATCACCCGCAGTCTGTCTATCCCTTTTAAATCATCAGACCACATATCCGGCTTATTACCATATAAAAGCGATAAAAAATCGCGGTACCCATCCCCCGCAAGTACATCTTCTAGCTCTTGGGCCAGTTGTATAGCTTGTGACAAATCCCATACAGGACAAATTCCAGCATGACACATCACCACATTAAACTCTGGTGAGTAATACAAAATGGACTGCTTCCTCAACCAATGGCCTAGAACTTCTCCATCCTCAGCATGTAATACTTCGTGCAAGGTATCATCATGACCCTTCCAAGGCTTATCACTAAATAATGTAGCTAACAAATGTAAATCATGATTACCTAAAGTCACTATTGGCGTAATCGGTAAGGAATTAACGAAACGTAAAACCGATAAAGAATCAGGCCCACGATTCACCAAGTCACCAACGAACCATAACCGATCGGTTTTATCATCAAAATCGATTAATTCTAAAAGTCGCTGTAATGGCTCATAACAACCCTGCACATCACCAATTGCATAATCAGGCACCGTTTTTTGCTCCTGGCCTTAATGCACTCCCTTCGTTTTCAATCGCATGCCATTTTCCAGTGGCATCCAATTTTTGCAAGGAATTGGCCAATCCAATATTTTGTTGCTGGGTGAGCTGACTGCTAAATTGTGCTTTATGGATCAATTCGGTTGCGGACATGGATTCTACTTTTCCTGTAATCGGATTAACCACTTTTACGGATTCAGGCAGAGCGAGCGCATACTTAGAAAATACAACGCCACTCTCCATTTTACCTTTAATATCAAATCGGCTTAATACACCCCCATCAGCGGCTCGATTATGCAGGCTCAAAGATAAAAATCCATTTTGAGCCGCCTGCCAATTTTTATATTCCGGATGTTCGCGTACGAATAGTTGAAACATTTCCGCACACATCAACAAACCTCCAGGAACCATAAATAATGGAGCTTTATTAATCATAATCCGACCTGAGTCTAAGGACTTAATCATCCATTGAATAAACTCCATGCCTAGAGCCTGTTCTTTCTCTAATAAAGTTTCTGGCTGGCCACCAGAAAACGTACCCGCACGATAGCGCCCGCTTCCATAAGCAGCCGCAATACCTCGCGTCATAAATTCAAGTAAATAACGCTGAATCGCAATGGCTTCCGCTCGAATCAATATAGCCCCCAGGGTACCAGCAGAGCGTTCGTCCTCATTTAATAAAGCCAGCCATACTGCCAGAACTTCAGAATTAGAAGCGATCCAGGCAAAACCACTTCCTGGCATAATTGTTCTTGCCAATAATAGATTCAGACGACGCCGAAATTCAATTTCAGGCTCTTTTTCAAATTCATAAAAATAATAAATTCCCGTAGTGGTCATGCTTTCAAGTAAGGGATTCCATTCTTTTAAAAATTGGCCATTTGTGTCATAGAAACTAACGCGGTAATCAACAAATAACTTGCCTATGCCTTGAAGAAGTGCAGCTGAAAAAAGAGCATATTGCCAAAGCTTTTGCTCTTCGGATAATAATTCTGGCTGATCCTGTATCATAAACTCTTGAAAAAGGCTCAACGCCGCTTCCGTACGGTTCAGTGCATGATCCACTAAGCCACCTTGTTGCGAATAATAACTGTTCGCTGTCTCGGGTAAATTTTGGCAATAGTGAACAATGTTATCAATGAGGATGGCACATAAGCTATCATATCGTGCCGTTTCCAAAGCAGATAACATGCGTATTTTTTTTAATAAAATCTGTCTCCTATCCTCCGATAAAAGAAGATTTGCATTAACAATACGTGTTAAATCTTTTAAAGATTTACCTTGTGAAGATAAAGAACCTTTACGCTGACGCTGACGATGAAACAAAGCCATCTCCATAATAATTTAATAACTCCAAGTTGGAAAAATTATATCCATGATGATTAATTTTACACTAATTAGAAATAAATTTCGCTAGTTGCACATATTCCGAAATAGAAATCTGTTCTGGACGTTTATTTCCATCAACACCCAAAGTGCATAATTGCTCAGCCGTTATGATTCCTTTTAAGTTGTTATTCAACGTCTTACGACGCATGGAAAATGCACAAGCCACCAAACGTTCTAGCTGTGCCACGGGTACTTCTTGAAAGGGGGAAGCGCGATGGGGCACAAGACGAACCACCGCGGAATCTACTTTAGGCTGCGGATCAAAAGATTCAGGGGGAACATCAAACAAATGCTCCACAGCACAATGATATTGCAACATTACCGTGAGTCGTCCATAAGCCTTATTACCGGGTTCTGCTGCCATCCGTTCTACTACTTCTTTTTGCAACATAAAATGCATGTCTTCTATAGATGAGGCAAACTGCAATAAATGAATGAGCAAAGGGGTGGAAATATTATACGGTAGATTACCTACCACGCGTAGGTGAGGACCAAATTGGCTGTAATCAAGAGTCAACGCATCTGCAGCAATGAGATGCAGTTTCCCTTGTGCAATAGGCAATTCCGAAAGATACTTTTGTAAATCAGTATCGATTTCAACAGCCGTTAGATGATTTAATCGGCGCAACAACGGCTCAGTTAAAGCACCAAGACCAGGACCAATTTCCAGTATATTATCTTCTGCTTGCGGATTAATAGCGCGTATAATGCCATCAATAATAGGTCGACTTTGTAGAAAATTCTGGCCAAAACGCTTACGTGGGCTATGCCTCACCATTAATCCCCATAAAGTAAAAGCCAATTATAACGTGCATCCTCAATAAAAAGTAGCCTCAAGAAAGAGAAGGAGCCTCACGGTTTTCCACAACCAGGCATAGGAGGCTTGAAAGCAAAGTGACAAATTTATATAGCATAAACTTCAAAATTTGGTGTAAAATTCGCTCACTATGAACAAGGCTGGAATCACAATGGCTTATAGAAAAATGTTAAAATCCAAAATCCATCGTGCGTGTGTCACTGAAGCCGATTTGGATTATGAGGGAAGCATCACGATTTCTCCAGAACTGCTCAAGGCAGCAAACATATTACCTTATGAAGCAGTCAATGTCTGGAATATCACCGCAGGTACACGATTTGAAACATATGCAATTACGGGCAGACCAGGATCTACCGAAATTTGTGTCAATGGAGCAGCAGCCCATTTAGTAACTCCCGGTGATTTAATCATTATTGCTTCCTTTACTCAGGTATTAGAAGAAGATTGCGCTAGCCTGGTTCCTACGGTAGTTTTTGTCGATCAATTTAATCGTTTAAGAGAAATTCGACCCGAAAAAATTGGAATTAAAAACAAAGGAATAAAAGAGTTTGCCGAAGCTTAAAAACGCTCTTCCCAATCTGAGCAATGTGAAAAAGAAATATCGATATTATTTGATAGCGATACCATGTTAAATCATCTTTTAGAACTACGACGTCGTGGGTTATATACGCTCTTTTGGTTTGGAGGCTTATTTTTTATTTTTTTCTTCCTTGCTAATGATTTATACCAAACTCTAGTTAACCCACTATTACATGTACTTTCGACGAACGAAGGTTTAATTGCTACCCATATAACATCCCCTGTATTTACTCCACTTAAACTCGCTGCTGATGCAGCCATGTTACTTAGTGCCCCCTTTGCGCTATTTCAACTTTGGCGTTTTATCAGTCCTGGGCTTTATCAAAAAGAACAAATTACACTACGTATCTCCCTAATCTTTAGTCTTTTACTATTCCTTGCTGGAGTCTTATTTTGCTTTTATCTGGTTTTACCATTCATGTTCCATTTTTTTGCACATGCTTTACCTAAAGGAGTGCGTTATATGCCTGATATGGCTTATGCTCTGGACTTTATCACCCGAATGCTAATGCTCTTTGGATTTTGTTTTCAGGTACCATTACTTTGTTTTGTGTTCGTGCGCTTAAACATTATTGAAGTGATCACCTTAAAAAAAATCAGGCCTTACGTCATTGTTGGCGCTTTCATAGTAGGTATGCTCCTTACTCCCCCCGATGTTTTCTCTCAAATCATGCTTGCGGTACCCCTTTGCCTTCTTTATGAAATTGGAATCATTTTAGCGGTTTACTTTATTTAGCTCTTTTATGAATTATTTTAAACACAATAAGTTTTCTTAATAGACAAATACGCTCTATAATGCGCACCGATTTTAATCATTTAGATGTGAGCAAAAGAAATGATCAGTAAAGAAGAGTTAATCCTACAGCATCAAAATAAACGAAAACAACTTGAAGAGCACAAAGAAAAAATCGTGCAGTTACAGCAACAAATAAATGAACAAAGAAAGGCCGTAGATGCACTGAATCAAAAAAATAAGCTACTTGTAGAACAAGATGTACCGTGCGCTTTAACTATAGCGAAAACCTTTTCAAATACATCAATACCATTAAATACAGAAAAGAAACAAGCAGTTTTGGACTATATTCAAGAATTGCTAACCACTCTAAAGGAGGAAACGCAAAGCAATCAAAAGCGCCTTGAACATTCCAGGAAGTTAATGAGGTTGTTAGAACAAGTAAATGAGCATCTTCGCCAGGGTTATAATAAAAATTTCCTGGCCGAACTTACCAATAAATCTGGCATTACTAGTACTCAACATCCCAAAAACACAGGATTTGCCTTATTACTCGAACTACTTGAGGAAGATCCTAAAAAGTATACTTGGACATGGGACAAAACAGATAGAGAAAACTTATCAAAAGTTGTTCCTCAAAAAATTGAACTATTTGCATTCCCTTTATTAGTGGACGAACAAACGGAAAAAGAATTAGCCTCCGGTTTAGAAAAGTTAGAACAAATTAGAATAAACTTAGTTAAAAACTATGTGAAACGGGATGAAATTTCTGAGGAAATTGTTCTACTCGAAAAAAACATAACCCAGATAGAAACAGAGACCATTAAAGAGCTTGCAGTACAAGTAGATGCATTAGAACGACAAATTAAAGACCTCGAACAACAAGAGCAAGAACGAAAAGAACAAGAAAAACAAGAGCGTGAGACAAAATGGGGAGAACACCAACAAGAAGATGAAAAAGAAAGGCGAGAACAAGAAAAACACAAACAAGTAAAAGAAGAAGGCGAGAAGAAATGGAAGACGCAGAGACTAGAAACTGAAAACGCCAAAAAAGAGCGGCGAACACTAGCCCTCGAGCTTAAAAAAGAGCTCATTGCATATGTCGAAGATCGAAACCAACATTATTATCCTAAGGATTTTTTTCTTCCTGAAGATAAAAAGACCCGCAATCAATTCATCGACAAAATTGTTAATGTAAAAAATGGGCTTCTAAAAAAATACGTCGATTCCGGTAATAGCGAGGAGCTGCTTCTTACTATTACCTCTCAAATTGATAACTTTAACGGCATCAAAATGCAAGCTACCCTTAACCGAATTGTGGTAAAGCTTATTGAAGCAGACTCAGAACCCGTTGCCAGAGAAGCTAGCTCTTTAACAGCAACGCAAGTGCTCTCCTCCTTGAAGAAAAGAAAAGGCAAGTTAAACGATTATGCTTTAAAAATTGAACACCTATACCAAGGCATAGAAGGTATGAAGGCTTATGCAGGAACCTTAGCTGCGGAGGAACAGAACATAATTAATCAGCTGGCTGATGCCCTTAAAAAAGATGTCGATCACTTTGTCTGTCAAAACCCTAACCAACTTCCAAAAAATGAAGCTTATCGAAAATTTAAAATGACTATTAAAGCAAGATTGCATAGTCAAGATGACCTTATGAGCGGCCATGCGGAATGGCCAGAAACCATACTCAATATATTGCTTAGCGTTATTACACTAGGGAAATTAATCTTTTCAAAAGCAAGAACAGGGCGAGCCTCTTTATTCTTTGATAAGACTGAAGATCAGAAAGAAATAGAAGCTCCAGTTGATGAAACCCTTGAGGATCTGGGGACATTTTTAGCAGGCGGCTAACAGAACACCTAAGAAATATTTACTTGGGTAATTATTTTAATCATCCCGGGACTCTCCTATGTAAATAGTTCCGGGTTAAATAACTCTTTATACTCACGGCGTTCAACTTGCAATTTAAATTCAGCGATTCTCTCCTTCTACGGCCTTAAGCTTCTTTTAGTTTTACCGATATAGAATACAAGACGCCCAACAAAGAGGCTTATATGAATAAAATTGCCCAATTCAATATTGGAGATTTAGTGATTCACAAACACAGTCGCTATCGAGCAATTGTAGTGGATGTAGATCCTTTATTTCAGGCATCAGGACGCTACAATCCACAAGCACCTAAACGTGAATTTGCCACTCGAAACCCTTGGTATCGCTTATTAGTTGATGACAGCAGTCAAATTACCTACGTTGAAGAGTGTATGCTGATCGCAGATACAAGCAAAATGCCAATTAATAATCCCCATATTGGATATTATTTAAAAGAACAGGAAGGACGGTATAAGAACGCCAATCCTCCTCATTAGTACCACAATCCGTCATCCCGAATGGAGTGAGGGAACTCCAGTCGATGGTACTGATTATACATTTGCAAAACTTAAACGTTCCTGGTCATAAATTCCCCCTGGAATGACGTGCGATAGTTTGCACTTTGCTGGTAAGTTTTAGGTATTTCTTAAAATTAAAACTAAAAGCGCTATAAAACCAATTAAAACAAGCGCCAAAACCCCCATGGTATAAAAACTTTTATTTAAATTTTCCTTGCTAAATTGTTCAGGCCTTCCTTTTATTGTACGGTACAAAATAAAAACAATCATTCCTGCGCCAATAAGCCCCAGAATTTGATATAAAGTCTCCATAAAACTCTTCCTTATTTTGCTTCAAAACTAAATGCATCTGAAAATAAATAGCTAGGTGAAACACCACTATTTACTAATGCATCACGCGTACTATACACCATATCAAACGGACCGCTAATGACGATTTGCCATTCGCCAAGATCATGCGGATGATTTGCTAATACCAGAGAGACCAGAGGCACCGCATTGTCTTCTGAGACTGAAGAAACATAGGTAAAACGACTAACATGTGCCTGCCAACTCGTTACTTTCTCATCCATATATAAATCATTTTGCAAGCGGGCACCCCAAAATAACTCAAAGGGTCGAGTATCGGGAGTGGACAATAACTGCTCGATCATGGCTTTTACTGGGGCAAAACCAGTACCACCGGCGATAAATAATATAGGCCGTTGTGGATGCAAATGTTCAATAGAACACTCCCCCAAAGGTAACCGAATAGTTACTGAACCATGCTGCTTTATATGCGCAAATAGGCGCTGGTTATAAGGATTTTCCAAACTATGACGAATATGAAGTTCATATTTATGGGATCCTAGGGGTGCATTAGCAATGGAATAACTAAACGCTTCCTCCCCAAAAAGGATCTGTAGATATTGACCCGCTTGGTAGGCTATATACTGTTCAGGTGCTAAAATCAACCGCATGATGCTGTCCGTCAGCGGGGATATATCTTCTACAAGAGCTTTAATTGTTTTTACCTTCATTCATCTAACCCCAGTGAAGACCAATATCCATTCACCTTTTTCAAAATTTCTTCATCCATCACAATCGGCTCGCCCCATTCTCTTTGTGTTTCGCCTGGCCATTTATTGGTGGCATCCAGTCCTATTTTAGAACCCAAACCGGAAACAGGTGAAGCAAAATCCAAATAATCAATTGGCGTATTTTCCATCATCACGGTATCTCGTGCTGGATCCATTCGTGTAGTCATTGCCCAAATCACATCGTGCCAGTTGCGTGCATCAATATCATCATCACAGACAATTACAAATTTGGTATACATAAATTGTCTTAAAAAGGACCACACCGCCATCATAATCCGCTTCGCATGCCCAGGATACTGTTTCTTCATTGTGACTACAGCCAAACGATAAGAACACCCTTCTGGCGGCAAATAGAAATCTACG
The DNA here is from genome assembly GCF_014109825.1 of Legionella sp. PC997. Classification (NCBI taxonomy): domain Bacteria; kingdom Pseudomonadati; phylum Pseudomonadota; class Gammaproteobacteria; order Legionellales; family Legionellaceae; genus Legionella; species Legionella sp. PC997. The sequence goes on along the minus strand of NZ_CP059576.1, from coordinate 74,499 downwards.
ATCTCTGGGAATTGTTTTTGTAACAAAGGGATAAATACTTCATTTAAGGCAACCCCTAAAATCGCTGGCTCATCCGGGGGCCGACCCGTATAGGTACTATGATAAATGGGATTATCTCGATGAGTAATACGTTCGACAGTAAACACAGGAAAAGATTGGACTTCATTATAATACCCTGTGTGATCTCCGTAGGGTCCTTCGGGAGCTTCCACTCCAGGCTCTAAATAGCCTTCTAAAACAATTTCCGCACTCGCGGGAACATGGAGATCATTCCCAATACACCGTGTTAACCGAGTACGTTGACCTCGCAACAAACCAGCAAAAGCATACTCAGACAAAGTGTCAGGTACTGGAGTCACTGCTGCAAGTATCGTTGCCGGATCTGCCCCTAAAGTTACGGAAACCGGAAAACGTTCTCCCGGATAAACCTGTTGCCATGCCTGGTAGTCCAATGCTCCTCCACGATGAGATAACCAACGCATGATCAATTGATTCTTATTCAATAATTGTTGTCGATAAATCCCCATGTTTTCACGTGTTTGATGAGGTCCCTTGGTAGTTACAAGGCCCCACGTTATTAGGGGCGCTGCGTCTTTAGGCCAGCATGTTTGAATAGGTAACGAAGTAAGATCTACTTCATCTTTTTCCCACACATGGGTTTGACATTCTGCACCGCTTACATATTTTGGTGCCATGTTTAATGCCTGTTTTAACAATGGAAGTTTATTAAACGCATCTTTGAATCCTTTGGGAGGATCAGGCTCTTTTAAAGCAGCCAATAATTTGCCTACTTCCCTTAATGCACTAATACTGTCTTCTCCCATTCCCATCGCTACACGCTCAACAGTACCAAATAAATTGGTTAAAACTGGCATTTGATGGTTGTGAAGATTAGTAAAAAGAAGGGCTGGGCCGCCAGAACGTAGAACACGATCACTGACTGCGGTCATTTCAAGATTTGGCGATACAGGGTAGGTTATGCGCTTTAATAAATTACGTGATTCCAATTGTGCAATAAAATCTCTTAGATCAGAGTATTTCATTAATTATCCCCTATAACCTCTTTGCATTTAATGCTACGTAAATTGGTCATCCCATACTGGTGCACTGCCAACAAGTTGATGAGAAGAATCGTTACCGCGAAGGCAGGAATCTATTTCTAGCGAGACACAGGGTCACTTTAAGATTGATTCCCGTTCCGAAATGACAAAACCCTAAAGGCAATACCACGTATACGGGAAACCAACTCTAATGAAAACCAAAACTAATTCAGGGATGGATTCCCGCATACGCGGGAATGACGAAGTTCTTTAACCTAATGCTCAAGAGTCATCGCTTACTCCGGTAGCATTGAAGGCGTTTAAAACTTAAATTACTCTTGACGTTTCATTGCATCAAAAAATTCAGCATTGGTTTTGTGATTTTTCATGCGCTCGATCAAGAACTCAATTGCATCACATTCATCCATCGACTGCAGAATTTTACGCAATATCCAGGTACGTTGAAGATCTTCTGGGCTTAATAATAGATCTTCACGACGTGTGCCTGAACGATTAATATTAATTGCAGGGAACACTCGACGTTCCGCAATATTACGACTCAAGTGAATTTCCATGTTACCGGTTCCCTTGAATTCTTCGTAAATCACTTCATCCATTTTTGAACCTGTGTCCACCAGAGCCGTAGCAATAATAGTCAGGCTACCACCCTCTTCTATATTTCGTGCAGCACCATAGAGACGCTTTGGTCTTTGCAATGCATTCGCATCGACCCCACCAGTTAATACCTTACCAGAAGAAGGAATCACCGTGTTGTATGCGCGAGCTAAACGAGTAATTGAGTCAAGTAAAATAACCACGTCACGTTTGTGTTCAACTAAGCGTTTGGCTTTTTCAATCACCATTTCAGCAACTTGAACATGGCGGTTAGCGGGCTCATCAAAGGTACTGGCAACTACCTCACCTTTTACAGAACGTTGCATTTCAGTTACTTCTTCTGGACGCTCATCAATCAGCAACACAATGAGGTAACATTCTGGATAATTCTTTTCTATAGAACGTGCAATATTTTGCAACATTAATGTTTTACCCGCTTTAGGTGGGGAAACAATCAAGCCACGTTGACCTCGACCAAAAGGTGCGCATAAATCAACTACTCGCGCGGTCAAATCTTCGGTGCTGCCATTTCCTTGCTCCATCACCAAGCGCTCTGTAGCAAACAGAGGGGTAAGGTTTTCAAATAAAATTTTTCTTTTGGCACTATCCGGGGAATCATAGTTGATTTCATCAACTTTCAACAAAGCAAAATAACGTTCACTGTCTTTGGGAGGACGAATTTTACCGGAAATAGTATCGCCAGAACGCAAACCGAAACGTCTGATTTGGCTAGGTGATACATAAATGTCATCAGGGCCTGCCAAATAAGAACCATCGGCAGAACGCAAGAAACCGAAACCATCCGTCAGGACTTCTAAAACACCATCACCATGGATGTCTTCACCTTTTAAGGCATGAGCTTTAAGAATCGCAAAAATAATTTCTTGTTTGCGCATACGGGAAGGGTTTTCGACACCAATCTCTTGTGCGATGTTAAAAAGATCGGCAATAGGCAATTGCTTAAGTTCACTAAGATTCATACTTCTCACTTGATTTGTTGATTAATCGAATTGGGTATCCGGGAAAAATATTATTAAGAATAGCAGCTAAGGATTCTGCTGCCTATGTGATATATTCAAATTATACCACATATTGCAGACAGGCTATCACAGCTTTAGTAAAAGATACAACATTTTTTATATAGAAAATAAAAATTAAACGTGGCTTTCAACAAAAGCACTTAATTGAGATTTTGAAAGCAAACCCATTTTAACCGCTTCAACTTGACCATTTTTAAATAAAATCAAGGTAGGAATACTCATCACACCAAACTTTGCAGGAGTTTGAGGATGTTCATCAATATTAATTTTCGCAAAAGTTACTTGCTCACCATGAGTAGCAGCTACTTCTTCCAATATAGGGGTCAGTGCACGGCATGGTCCACACCACTCAGCCCAAAAATCAACTAATACAGGCTTATTTGCCTGGATTACATCCTGTTCGAAGCTTGCATCTGTTATCGTTTTAATAAGATCACTCATGTTCAACCTCTGTTGTTTAAAATTCGTTAATTGCCAACCTTTACTGCAACGGTATGGGCATAGTTTGATTGAAAAATTTTCTGAATGATTCCCATCATCTTAACTACAGTCAAAAGATTTGTCATTCAACCCGCACCACTTATATTTTTCACGATTTTTGTTGCAGGAAAAACTGGTCCACACGTTCTATTATAGATCACCACCTACGGCTTGCAACACACTTAATGCAGTAATCGCCGCGGTTTCCGTACGTAAAATTCTTGGGCCTAAGGATAAAGGCTGAAACCCATGCTTACAAGCAAATTGAACTTCATCCTCACTTAGCCCACCTTCAGGACCAATAAGCAAATCAACTACCGATGAGCTAAACGCATAATCGCGCCACTTTTTATTTTCACCTGGATCTAAGATAAACCTTAATTCTGCTTGCGCCGCATGCATATAATCCTCTAGGGACATCGGGGTATGTACTAGGGGAACCGTATTACGTCCAGATTGTTCACAGGCAGCAATGACAATCGCCTGCCACTGGTGCAGTTTTTTTGCCATGCGTTCTTTGTCTAGTTTGACGACACAACGCTTCGTAATAATAGGAGTAATGCTCGCCACACCCAATTCCACCGCTTTTTGCATTACAAACTCCATACGCTCACCTTTGGAGATGGCTTGTGCTAAGTGAATAGCTAAGGGCGATTCTCGGCTTATATGGGTACTCGAACCAATACGGACAATAACTTGTTTTTTCTTAACTGATTCTATAGTTGCAGAAAATTCGTGATCATCCCCACAAAATAAAGTAAGCGACTCGCCAGGTTGCATGCGCAAAACAACCCCAACATGCTGACTGGCTTCTGGAGATAATTCTAAAAGCTGACCTGGATGATAAGTTCCAGATTGATAAATACGTACTGCTCTCATGTGTTTTGTTCTCTTACGTAGCTTAGATAGTGCTTTGATGCATCCAAGCCCCGTACCTTTACTTGCCAATACTATAACAAAAATTACTTATTTTAGCCCTATGTGATAGAATTTTTTATTTTATTTAACGCATTAAGGAAATTAAAAAACCATGAGCAAAACACGTATAGAATCGGACAGCATGGGTGAGATTGCTGTTCCTGCCAATAAATATTGGGGAGCACAGACTGAGCGATCATTACATCATTTTAATATAGGCAAGGATATTATGCCGCGCGAAGTTACCCATGCCTTTGGGATCTTGAAAAAAGCTGCCGCATTAACCAACTTAGACTTGGGGAAATTACCCAAAGATAAAGCGGACTTAATTATTCAAGCTGCTGATGAAGTCAGCAAAGGGATGTTAGATGAACATTTTCCTTTGCATGTGTGGCAAACAGGAAGCGGTACTCAATCCAATATGAATGCCAATGAGGTAATCTCAAATCGTGCTATTGAATTGGCAGGTGGTACCATGGGAAGTAAATCACCAGTTCATCCTAACGATCATGTGAACATGTCTCAATCTTCAAATGATACATTTCCCACTGCCATGCATATTGCGGCAGCCATTGCTTTCAATAAAAAATTAATCCCCGCCGTTAAAAACTTACGTGATGCTTTCGCCGTCAAAATGGCTGCCTTTAAAGATATAGTCAAAATAGGCCGAACTCATTTACAAGATGCTGTTCCTATCACTTTAGGTCAAGAATTTTCAGGTTATGTTGCTCAACTTGATGCCTGCCTCCATCGCCTTGAAGGGGTATTGCCCGAATTATATGAACTGGCTGCCGGTGGAACTGCGGTGGGAACGGGGTTAAATACCCATCCTCAATTTGCAACCAAAGTAGCACAACATATTGCGCAAATAACCCAATTACCCTTTGTTAGCGCAGAAAATAAATTTGCCGCTTTAGCATCGCATGAACCTTTGGTAAATGCCCATGGAGCAATGAAAACGTTAGCTTGCGCTTTAATGAAAATTGCAAATGACATTCGATGGTTAGCGTCTGGTCCACGTTGTGGTATTGGTGAGTTAATTATTCCAGAAAACGAACCTGGATCGTCCATTATGCCAGGGAAAGTCAATCCAACCCAATGTGAAGCAATGACTATGGTTTGTGCGCAAGTTCTGGGAAATGATACAACGGTGGGCATAGCCGACAGTCAGGGTAATTTTGAACTGAATGTATTTAAACCGGTGATCATCTTTAATGTACTTCATTCGCTTAATTTGCTTGCTGATACTTGCCATTCATTCCAAGAGTTTTGTGCAGAAGGAATTGAAGCCAATCGCAAGGTGATTGACTATTACTTACATCACTCCCTAATGCTCGTCACAGCGCTTAATCAACACATAGGCTATGATAAAGCAGCTAAAATTGCTAAAACTGCGCATCATGACAATTGCTCCTTACAAGAAGCAGCAGTCAAGCTTGGGATTTTAACGGCAGAACGTTTTGCGGAATTAGTCAGACCAGAAAAAATGATTGCCCCTGAATAATTCTTTTAAATAATCGCTTGAAAAAACAATGTGAATCTATTACATAGTTGCTCTGCTAATTTTGGGTATGTCTGTTATGTATATAATAGGCATACCTTTTAAATCATTAGCGTATTCGAAGCAAAAATGAATTTTGCTTCTTAAAATACAAGGATGATTATTAAAAATATATAGGAAAATAAGGTTCAAGTATGAAAGTAAAAAGAATTATTCCTTCTGTGCAAACGGTATCGCAGGAACATAAAAACGCAAGAACATCTCATCAAGGTCTTGAAAAAGCGGGTAAGAAAAAAATGAGTTTCTTTGGAGATTATGCTTCGCGACAATTTGTACGAGATGAAATGATTAAAGATGGACTGAATTTAATGGAATTACAGAGAGAACTGGAACAGGAGCGTATAGCCAGAGATGAGGAGTCCGTGGGCTATAACTTCAAATAGGGAATTGCTTTCCCGCTTAATAGCGGGAAAGTTTAGATGAGCAACATTATTGTATTACAGGTATTTGTGGTGCAGCATTACGTTTAGGACCTGGGGTTGCTTTTTGCGTAGGATCTTTTGATGCATAGGTCTTTTGTGCCTTAGGCTTATTCCCTGCTTGTTGCTTGTTTTGAGTATTCATTTGTTCATAGCCTTGTGTATTCATATGCTCTGAACGCTGCATATCCATGCATGCACATAATCCCAAAGATAAAGCGATACCAAAACACCACTTAAGTGACTTTAAATGAAACATATTTCGCTCCCTGCTTTTGTTGTTTGAAAAATAAATATAAATTAAAAAAGTTAAAATCACCACCTAAATCCAACAAGAAATTTTTTTTTTTGCATAAAAACCATATAATCAAATCAAACCACTCTCAATAAAGGACTAAATATGATCTATAGCAACATACTCGCCACCATCGGACACACTCCTGTAGTAAAAATTAATCGTTTAGGTCGTGATCTAAATTGCAAACTGTATGCAAAATGCGAGTTTTTCAATCCAGGCGGCTCTGTTAAAGATCGTATTGGGTATGAAATGATTGTTCATGCGGAACGCGATGGTCGTATTAAACCAGGTGACACGCTCATCGAACCAACTTCTGGGAACACAGGAATAGGCATTGCGTTGGCAGGCGCTGTATTAGGTTACAAAGTCATCATTACCATGCCCGAAAAAATGAGTCAGGAAAAACAATCTGTACTTGAGCGCTTGGGGGCAACGATTTATCGCACCCCAACCGAAGCAGCATATGACGATCCTGAAAGCCATATTTCTTTAGCGAAACGATTGCAAGCAGAAATTCCTAATTCTCATATCCTCGATCAGTACGCAAATCCTAATAATCCTAATGCCCATTATAAGGGTACTGCTCAAGAAATTATTGATGATTTTGGCAAAGATCTACATATGATTGTTGCCGGGGTAGGCACTGGCGGAACAATTACGGGCATTGCCAGACGTCTTAAAGAATATAACCCAGAGATCAAGATTATTGGTGTCGATCCTGAAGGTTCGATCCTTGGTGGCGGCACTGAAATTAAATCCTATGCCGTGGAAGGGATAGGTTATGACTTCTTCCCAGAAGTTTTAGATAATAGTTTGATTGATAAATACATTAAAACGAATGATCTGGATTCATTCCGAACTGCAAGAGATTTAATCCGAGAAGAGGGTTTACTGGTAGGAGGCTCTTCAGGCGCAGCAATGTGGGCGGCTCTGCAAGCTGCAAAATCATTAAGCAAGGATCAAAAATGCTTGGTTATTTTGCCCGACTCCATTCGGAATTACATGTCAAAATTTCCCAATGATGAATGGATGAAAGAGCACGGATTTCTGTAATTCCAAACCTAGAAGCAGAAGAGGGAATGTAGGTAGTAACCAGATTCTGCTTCGATAGCCTAAATAAAGATTATCTCAATGAAATAGCAGATTGATTTTCTATTTGATCAAATAAACTATCGGGCTCAACCTGTTTTGTGCTAATCCAGCTTGATAAAGCATTTGCTAGAAGCTCAATCATTTGTTGTTCTCGTTCTTGGGGAATACCAGCAATAACGGGTTTTCTATTTGCATGTTCAAGAGCAGACGAGATTGTATTATTCATTTGAGCAGGTAAAAAAGTAATATAGAGTCTCACTAATTGTTTGCGGTTTAATTCACCTGCAACAACCATGCTTAAAATAGTCTTACGCCATTGCTCATAAGACTGCAACAGCTGTTTATTATCTTCCGCAATTAGCCCAATAATATCGCTTAAAGTTTCTCCCTGCTCTTTGGTATGCTCAATAGGTTTGGGAGCATTAATGGCTAACTGACCAACATAGGCAAAATCTGCTTTATGTTTTACGGCAGGGAAATGCTGATCCCCTTGCACTTGGATTACTAAATTAATTTTATTAGAACCTGTTTCTCCCTCATACACCTCTCTTTTTCTCAGTTCCTTTCCAAGTTCTTTAAAAGATAGCGTTATACTAATTTCCAGCGCCTGGGCTAAGGCTTTTAAAGCACTGGATGGGAGTTCGACCTCTGGATTACGCAAATAGCTTTTGGGTGTGTCAGCACTTAATCCATTAAATACTTCACGATACATTAATGGATTAGTATAGATCTCATCTACTGCAAGCTGACGTAATACGTAAGCCATGCAGTCCACTAACTCTGACTTACGAGAAGTATTGAGTAACATACTCATACGTTCTGGAAGTGTTAAATAAGGTTGGTTATTTATATATTTGGGGAAATGAAGATAAAAGCGCTCCAAGATTTTTTTCAAAGTTGCATCGTTACCTCGTTGGGAAACGCTTTGTAACGAATCAATCATTGCTACAGCAACAGCATGGAATTGTTCATTACCAACGTTGATAAAATTGTATTCTGCGCGTGGCTTAGCTTCCTGATGTACATAAGCTCGATTACTAAAAAAACCAGCCATAATGCCTCTCCTACCCCTCAATATAACTTCATTCTAATGAATCAAAATTAAGGAAATATTAACTATAAACATCGTAAGACATAATTTACAGTAACTCCCGTTTTTAGAAACAAAAACTATTAAACAAAAATAATACTTAACATTATTATTCTATACTACATGCAGAAATTTTACTCGATTATAATGCAATAAGATAGACTTTATGTTTTGTGATCAGATGAAGTGGATAAGAAAAAAACTTTTTAAGATCAAATAATCAACACCAACCTTCTCTAAAGCGAATAAACTAGCGTAAAAAACTTACGAAACCAATTAGCTTCTTCGATACTCTTAATTCGGAAAACAGGTAGCGTCTCAACAAGCGAATAAGATATACTGATTAGTGTCTTATTTTTCAAGGTCCCAGAGAAACAGCTATAATTAGCTTCCTATTTGAAAAGGAATTTACTCTTGAGGCATTCTATACTTTATTTTGTTTGCTTGCTCATTATATTCTTAACCTTGCTGCTTCATTTAAGGTACAAACATAAACAAGCCAGTATAAACCGATGGCAAAAATCTTTAAACCTGCTAGAACACGCCCAAGTATTTCGCCAAATTTACACAGATGCTAACGGCTTTCTCCTTTCTCAGGATGCTCGCCAGAAGCATGATGCAATGGAATATGCTTATGGAGAAATTGAGTTTTTATCATTTATCGCGCTCTTATCATTAACCAACCCAGATGAGTACACAGTATTCTATGACTTGGGCTCGGGAATAGGGAAAGCGGTTTTGGCCTGCAGCATGGTTTTTCCCGTCCGCAAAAGCGTGGGAATCGAATTATTTCCTGAGCTCTACTTAGATGCATGCAGACGAGTCAAGCAATTGGCAGCATTGAAGCACTATACCGACCAAGCTAAAAGGATTCAGTTTATTCTAGGTGATTTTCTAGAAGCGAATCTAAACGAGGCAACCCTTGTTTTTATTAATTCTACTGCTTTTTTTGGTCCCACATGGGAAAAACTCTGTGCTAAGCTGGATCAGCTATCGCAGCTGAAAACAATAATTACAACTAGCAAAACATTGTCCTGTATTCATTTTACTGTAACCGCCCATACCAAAGTTGAAATGAGCTGGGGTGTGGTTTTCGCCTATATTCATACACGAAAAACAACTTTAGACTAACTGTCTTGAAAACATTGAATAATTTTTTTCCCAGTCTATACTTATAAAACAAGGGACCATTGTCAGCACCTAATCTGTATTGGTAGCAGACTTTGAAACACGCGACAACACGAGGTGGGTATGATCAAATCGGAACTCATTGAACACATCGCTGCTCGAATGACGCATCTTACTGAAAAGCAAGTGGCTGATGGCATTAATAGAATATTGGAATTAATGAGTGAAGCACTCATTAAAAATCAAAGAATAGAAATCCGGGGATTTGGAAGTTTTTCTCTTCATTATAGACCTCCGCGTAATGCCCATAATCCCAAAACAGGTGAAAAAGTAGTGACTAAAGCAAAATACAGTCCGCACTTTAAACCGGGAAAAGAATTACGTGAACGCGTTGATGCATCGCGTGATAAATACAAACTACCCGATGAAGACTGAGGGTAGTTTGTTGTAAAGCTTGAAATAGTCTGAGCACCGCTCTTGGAATTGTTTATTCAAGATTACGTGCGAGGTAAAGTAACACCGGTTTGGCCCTGATATTTTCCACCGCGATCACGATACGAAACCGCACAAACTTCAGAGGCCTCCAGAAATAGCATTTGCGCCACACCCTCATGGGCATAAATTTTAGCGGGCAAGGTAGTTGTATTTGAAAACTCCAGAGTTACATGGCCTTCCCACTCTGGCTCTAAAGGGGTAACATTCACAATAATCCCACAACGTGCATAAGTAGATTTACCCAAACAAATAGTTAGGATATTTCGTGGAATGCGAAAATACTCTACTGTTCTCGCTAATGCAAAGGAGTTCGGTGGAATAATACAAACATCAGATTGCACATCAACAAAGCTGTTTTCATCAAAAGCTTTAGGATCGACAATCGCGGAATTTATATTAGTAAAAATTTTAAATTCATTCGCACAACGAACGTCGTATCCATAACTGGATACCCCATAGGAAATAATGCGGCCATTGTTATTTTCACGCACTTGTCCGGGTTGAAATGGAGAGATCATTCCATGTTCAAGGGCCATTTTTTCTATCCATCTATCTGATTTAATCGACACAATAAAACCTCATGAATTCTTCAAAAGAAGTGTTCTATCATAAAAGTCAGATAAACGAAAGATTGTATTGATATTGCGCCAAAATGATTGATGACTATCTCTTACCAAAAATCGTTTATACTTATCATATGAGTTGCATAATTACTCGAATCAAATGGATGAAGAAATCCCAAGTTATAGCCATGCGGCCAGGCAAATTGGTTTCGTAATGAGGCATCATTACCTAGATCGCTCAGAAATCAAATTTATTAAAAAATTGATTCAAGACAGCTATAACACTTTTGGTCAATTACATCATAATAAAGTATTTTTGAACCTAGGTTTCTGGGATAAAAAAATCCATGACGAATATAAAGAATTAAATTTCGATTTTTCGAAAATCTCTGAGGTGCAAGATATATATTCTCAATTACTTCTTTACTCACTGATTAGGCCCCTAATCAAAACTCAATTTTTTTATAAGAGATTGCTTGAGATAGGAAGTGGCAATGGCCTTGGCCTTAAAGCAAGTTCTGAACTATTAAAAACCGATTATGCATTAGGAGTCGATTTGGTTAACCGTTTAGTAGTCAACTCCAATCGTCATTTTTACGACGAGGATAAAGTAAATTACATTCAATCTGATGCCGAAAATCTCCCCTTAGGTAATGAATGTTTTGATATCGTTATCAATCTTGAAAGCTCTCATCTTTATCCTCGAATCGAGGATTTTTTTTCTGAAGTAGAGCGGGTCTTATCTCTAGGTGGATTTTTTTGTTATGCAGATCATTATTTTAAAAATAAAGATCAATCCAACAAGTTAGAACAATTTATTAAGAACAACGATAAACTAAAAATAATCCAAAAAGTGAATATTACCAAGCAGGTACAAGCCTCACTTTATCAACGGTTAATCGTCAATGAAGAAGGGTTTTACCGACAGGCTTTGTCCATTGCTGGGGATGATATAAGTCAAATTATATCCGAACTTCCAACGATTGCTGCGGTATGCGGATTAATCTTCCTTCCTTGGTGGAAAATTAGGTTTAAAAATCCTGCGCTCCATTACGTCGCAAAATACGCCCGAAAGGAAAAATTTTGGGGTAGAAAATATTATTTTTATTATCTTGTCCAAAAGGTTAAGAAATGAAAATAAAACAAATACAAGAAATTGAGTACGAATACGGTCAAGAAGAATATATTAAACGTATTATTTATCGCTCAAAAGAACCTATCTTAATTAAAATTAAACAATTTACTGACAAGTTTTCCATTGAATATTTTGAAAATCTTCTGGAAGGGGTAATCACCTATGATACTTATGAAAATCATAGTTGGAAATCTTACGATCGGGGTAATTTTTCAACCGTGATGTCCCACATTAAAAATAATAAGCCTTATAGAATTTTTGGTCAAACTTTTCCAAAACATTCGGCAGCAATAGAACGTCATGTGCCCCTTTGGCAAAAAATTCCATTTCGACCTAGGTACTTTAACAAAAATTTAAAAGTTCTTTATTTTTTTGGAGGTAAGGGAGCGCATACAGAAATCCACTTTGATAGAGAGCATTGCTGTAATCTTCACTTATGCTTAAGTGGAAAAAAGCAGGTGTTATTGTTTACTGAAGAACAAAGCCAAAATATCTATAAGCTTCCTTTTGTTGGAGACAGTCTAGTGGAATTTGGTCAATCCTGGGATTTATTATTGAAACAATACCCAAGATTAAACCAAGCAGAAGGTTATCACATTACGCTTGAACGAGGAGATATGCTCTTTTTGCCTAAAAATTGCTGGCATTACACAAGCTATTTAGAAGCCTCTGCGGCTGCAACCTATGTCTTTTATCCACAAAAATTGTTTCAATTTTATGGATATTTTACTGGCTACTTTTTTATAGGCTATAAATCCCCCAATGGTTTTAAAATTTGCGATTGGCCATTATTTGAAAAATTTAGTCGAAATTACGCCTTAGCCGAAGGGAAACGAAAGCATTTATTCAAAATAATTGAACTCGTCTCTTATATAATTCTGCTGCCGATAGTGAGTATTCTCAGTAAAATTTCTCTTACATTAAAACCACGGCGAGTTTTTTAATCTAAACGATAAAATAAGAGTGATTTTAAGGTTGAAAACCCGGATTACGGCGTGCCGTCACCCAGGCTACCTTCTAACATATCTATTTTTTCCTTGAGGCCATATTAGATAAAATATCACCTAACTCCATAGGCATGGGAAACACAATAGTGGAGTTATTGTTGCCGGCTATAGCAGCTAATGTCTGCAAATAACGCAACTGCATTGCTTGCGGTTGTTGTGCCAAAACTTGAGATGCTTGCAGCAATTTATCTGAAGCTTGTAACTCACCTTCAGCATGAATCACTTTCGCACGCCGTTCGCGCTCAGCTTCAGCCTGTCTTGCAATTGCACGAATCATGCTTTCGTCCAAATCGACTCGTTTTATCTCCACATTAGACACCTTAATGCCCCAATTATCTGTTTGTGAGTCCAATATTTTCTGTACATCACTATTTAAGCGTTCGCGTTCAGAAAGCATTTCATCGAGTTCATGTTGGCCTAATACAGAACGGAGTGTAGTTTGCGCCAATTGACTGGTGGCTTCATAGTAATTTTCTACTTGAATAATTGCATTTTCTGGGACCACCACCCGAAAATATAAAACTGCATTCACGCGTACTGAAACGTTATCCTTAGAGATCACATCTTGGCTGGGTACGTCCATAACTATAGTACGCAAATCGACTCGTACAACTTGTTGAATAACTGGAATAATAAGCACTAAACCGGGCCCTTTCACTTTCCAGAAGCGGCCTAACATGAATACAACGCCGCGCTCATATTCCCTAAAGACTTTCACTGCTGATATCAAAAGTAGTAAAATTGCAACGATAATTACCGTAAAAAATGGTCCCATATTATTCTCCTTGATTGCTCAAATCCTCTTCAATTTCCATTTTAAGCCCTGAAACTCCAATCACTTTTATTGGCCTGTTCGCGGCTATAGGTAATTTAGAATGTACGCTCCAAATTTCACCACGAATCATTGCTTGTCCTTCATGATTTATATTGCCAAGCGTACGACCTTTGGCCCCGATTAAAACGATTAAACCATGTTTTACACTTTGTCGTCTTGCTTTTAATACCATCCCGAGAAGAAGAACAAAAAAGAGGATATTTACAACAGCCATTGCAACAATTGCCGACCAGGCAATTTGGTACATTTGATTATCGGTTTCAATTAACATAATGGAGCCAATAATAAATGCAATGGTACCGCCCACTCCTAGAGAACCGTAAGCGGGCACAAATGCTTCCCCTACAATAAATGCAATTCCCAATATAATAAGAAAAAACCCAGCGTAGTTAACTGGTAATAATTGCAGCGCATAAAGCGCAATACAGATCGAAATCGCTCCAATAACCCCCGGAAATAAATGTCCTGGGTTTACCAACTCAAAAAAAATACCATATATCCCTAGTAAAAGAAGAAGATAAGCTACAGTGGGATCGGTAATTATCGATAAAAATTGTGTGCGCCAATCCTGTTTCACTAATTCAATTTTAGCATTACTGGTATTAAGTGTTATTTTTTGATTGTTTTGTATCACTGAGACGCCATTCATCTGCGCCAGCAATTCGCTCTCATTATTTGCAATATAATTAATAACCCCTTGCTTTAAAGCTTCAGTAGCTGTCATTGTTTCAGCATTTAAAACCGCTTTTTGTGCAAAATCTGGGTTGCGACCTCGCAATTGTGCAAGGGACCTTATGGTAGCTACTGCATCATTGGTAATTTTTTTCTCCATGGTAGTTTGTTTATCGGAGGGGCTTGTGTCACTGAACCCTGATGCTAAATTTACCGGACTCGCAGCACCCAATTGTGTTCCGGGCGCCATGGCGGCCAAGGTACTCGCATAAAGTAAATACGTCCCTGCGCTTGCCGCTCGAGCACCATTCGGACTGACATAAGTTACTATAGGAATATTGGAGGATAAAAAGCTTTGAACGATATTTCGGGTTGATTCATCAAGCCCGCCGGGAGTATCCAGCGTAATTATAATTAAATCTGCATGTTGTGCATTATCAATACCACGAATCACATAATCTGCCGTAGCAGGCCCAATTGCTCCTTTAATGTTTAGTTCAACGACTTTAGTTGCATAGGAACAGGACGTATAAAAAACTAGAATAAAAATAAGCAGAACACTGGATCGCAATAAATAGATTAGTCGATGTGTTGGCGTGTCTGTGGACCCTGGCATGATGTAGGATGCACACATGCTCCCTTCCTAATAAAATACGCTATATGTTAAAAGATAGCACAATTTGCATCTTTATTGCTGCATGCATTGCAAAATCAGTAGGATAAGCAGGGAGAAGATGTAACGTATCGATCTATGAGATTATGCATTCTGCATGATGCACTGTAACCCTGGGTGACAGGGGGTACTTTCACCCAGGTTGAATGATATTATTTTAGAAATAAACCCCAATTTGAGCAGAAACTGTATCCGCTGTACCTCCGGTACCTAGTGTGGGGGCATTGACAAAACCAGGGGCAGAAGCACCATTAGCGAAATCGTTAGATCCATAATCAATTTCATGTCGATATTCGATACTTTCTACAGTATCTTTCCAGATAGAAATATTAAATACGCCAATGAAACGGTGTTCTGGTAGATTTAATGCAAGGGCCTCTTTGGTATGTTGGTAACCCACACCGATAGATGCAGGTCGGTTAAAGGCTTTAAACGTCATACCAATTTCTGTTTGTAATGCCTGTGGTTTTGCACCATGTCCATTGAAACTTAAATCCTGGGTTCTAAATGATTCAATAGTAGCCACCCATTCAGCAGCAAAGTTAAATCGGTCATAACCCATGTTTCCATAAATATCCACAGCATCCGTCTTACGGACTAATTCATTGCCATTAAGTAATGAGCCAAACCCACCAAAAGTGCCGGGATTACCCCCAGTATTTTGCATTCCCGCTGCATCATCGATGGAGCTAATGTAACTTGCACCTATTTCACCGGTGGCTTCCGTAAATGCAAACACATAACCGACATTGGCACCGCCTACACCAGCGCGTCCTAAGGTCGTATCACTTCGATATATATAGGCTGCAGCAAATGGCCCGGTATCTTCCTGTGATTTATAACCTATAATAAAAGGTCTTGTTTTAGTACGAGCTAAATTTAGGGTCAGTGGGGCACTAATCATGGCGCTAGAATAACGTCCGAAAGGCACATACAACTGACCAGCAGTAAAATAAAAGGGCGTCTTATCCAAATTACCGACATTCACAAAACCCATATTAAGGTTAAATGCGGAGTTATTAATTCTTGGACCCACATCAGGAGGACTCTCATCATAGGCGAGTGCGATATATGCCTCGACATTTTGATTTAACGCAGCTGCAACATCTACCTCGCTCGAGCCCAAAGTCAAATCAACATTGGTTCCACCAACAAAATCACTATTGATCATGCCCACAGGCTCAGCTTTCCCACTTAGTGCAATAATTGGTCTCTCTGGAATCGGATAACCCATATTTCTATAGGCTCTGTATAATTTTCGACGTTGTTGCATCAAACGAATGTCACGGTTAATACTGGAAATATTCACAATATAATCTGACCCATCGAATGCAGGTCTATCCCCTAAATACGGAGAGGTCACGACAGGTGTCCCAGCGATATAAGTAACAACTCGACTTTCAGCCACTAAGGCAGTTGGATAAAATCCAATAGATTCTGGATGTTCCTCTGGGGTATGCACTGAGAGCGTGGATGAATGGTATTTGACCATTTTTTCATGTTTTTCATTTTCATGTTTCTTTGCTGGTTTTTTATGAACAACTGGCTCTGATTTTTTAGCTTGCTTTTTATTTGGCTTGCTTGACTGACTCACTTTCTGAGCAACTAGTTCTTTCTGCAAGGAATCTAATTGAGTTTGTAATTGTTGCGCTTGTTTCTGTAAACGGGCTATTTGACGTTGCAACTGCTGATCATGTTCCGCATAGAGTGGCGATGACAAACAGACTAGGGCCAATATGATTTTTTTATATTGCATGCGGTACTCCTGTTCATTATTTTTACTTCCACATCGGAAAGGCAGAAAATTATAGCTTGGTAAACAAGGAGTGGCTAGCATCTTTTTCACAAATTTGCTTAAAATTTGTTACTTATTCCAATCCGCAAAAAAAAAACCCATAGTCGATCTATGGGTTTTAATGAGCATTAACGGAAAGTGGATATCTAGTTTGGATTATGCATTACCAATTAACTTCAGACCAAAATAGGGACCAAAAAGACCATAATCTACTGGACGTATTGGACCAAATAAATTGGGGAATGGTTGCTCTTCTAAAACGTGGAAATAATTCACTACTTGGTAACCCGCTTGGATATTGGCAAGACCTATTGGTGTAGGACGCGCATAATTGATACCAAGTTTAGCTTCTAAGCTTGGAACAATACCTCTCTTACGAAAGAATACCTGCTCAACAATTGCCTGCTGAGGTGATACAACAAAACCTGCGTGGTAGCGATTCGTACCATAGAGCACTGAGCCGCCTCCATTTGCAGTCACGCTTAGCGAGTCTGTCAAATTGTAAGCATAGTCAATTCCAACTACCGGTCCAAAACCTTTATAGTCAGTATTGTCAAATTTGCTAAAAGGATTTGTCACAAGAGCAGGAATAAATTCGGTTATATAATAATTTGTAGCTGTGGATTGGATATTCGCGTACTGCATACCCGCATAGAAGCGCATTTTCTTACGCATGCTAATATCAGTATGTTGTCCCATCACGACATTAACTTGGTCAATTCTATTGCGACTAATAAAATCAAATGGAGCTGGAATAGGTGGTAAACCCGTAACCGGGATATTCAAAACTCCGAAAAACTCTGTTGGTCCGGTAGAAGTACTGAAATGCATCCAATTGACAGTAATATCACTTCCGGTATTAAAATGGTAAGACCCTTCTAAAAAATAGCCCCAATTCCAATCATTCTTTATTTCTTTATTTACTGGTAATGTACCGAATTGTATCGATTTTTCACTACCATAGATTGATCTTAGGTAGAGCGCTTGAGCGCTAAAATCCCAGAGTTTTGTTACACATGGAACTGTAACATTACCTGGGGTACAAACAGGACCCATACCGCCGGCAGTAGCTACACTTGCTGCCAATCCCAATACAGCTATAGTTGTTTTCTTAAACATGAATACTCCATTAGAAAAAAAAAGCCCATCATTTGACGGGCTTTTATAAGATCTTAATCAATTAAGAAATTAAATATTTCCAACATACTTCAGACCGAAGTAAGGACCAGCAGCGCTGAAGTCAGTTGCTGTAACTGGTAATACAGTTGTGTTTAACGCATGAATGTAGTCGAACCACATGTAACCAGCATCCAGAGTTAAATCACCTTGTGCCATTGCATAAGTATAGCTAGCACCTAACTTAGCTTCTAATTCTGGAACGATTGCTGTTCTAGAACCGCTAACATCAACAGTGAACACAGTTGGAAGACCAGGAACAGAACCATCTGCATCAACGAAGTCAACATCGTAGCTGTGTTTTTGTGAACCAACTAATACTGCAGCAGCTGCTTTAGCATAAATACCAAAACCGTTGCCGAATACGTAGTTCATGTCGATACCAGTACGTGGACCAAATCCGTTGTATTGAGTGTTACCTTCAAATCCAACAGTAAAGTCTGGAACGCCAGCATCAAAGTCTGTAGCAAACGCATGCATGCTTCTCTTGATACTCGCAAATTGGAAACCGCCATGGAAACGGATTTTCTTGTTGGCACTGAAATCAACATATTGACCGAATTCACCGTTCACAGCATCCCATCGGTTCTTATGACCAAAACCAATTAATACATCTGGAGCAAAATCAGGAGTAAATTCATGGTTGTTCCAACCAGAATCCAAATGGTACCAAGTTAAGGTAATGTCGTTTCCAGTATTGAAATGGTAAGAACCTTCAATTTGGAAGCCCCAGTTCCATTGAGCGTCTAGTTCTGTATTCAAAGAAACGCCTGATGGAGTAATGTCCAGGTTCAGAGAAACGTCATTATCAGTCATTGTTTGCAATACTAATGCTTGGCCGCCAACGTTCCATCCAGTACTTGGGCAAGGAACAGTAACGTTACCTGGGGTACAAACTGGGCCCATGGTACCAGCGAATACTGCACTGCTACCTAAAGCAAGAACAGCTAACGCTGTTTTTTTCAAATTTAACATGCTTATCTCCACTTTTTATTATTATTTCCGTTCGTTACCAATTTAAATTGTTAGCAACGGTACGCATATTCGCTCTATACCGAGAGCGTACCTTGCTCAATTATCTAACCGGACCTTCTTAAAGTCAACAGTATCGATTAAATTTATTAAAATGATAGCGAATTAAATGTTTCCTATATATTTCAAGCCAAAGTAAGGACCGGCAGCAGCGAAATCAGTTGCTGTAACGGGTAATACAGTGCCGTTCAACGCATGAATGTAGTCGAACCACATGTAACCTGCATCCAGAACCAAATCACCTTGTGCCATTGCATAGTCATAGCTAGCACCTAACTTAACTTCTAATTCTGGAACAACCGCTGTTCTAGATCCGCTAATGTCAACGGTGAACACACTAGGAAGAACAGGATTAGAACCATCTGGGTCAATAAAATCAACATCGTAGCTGTGTTTTTGTGAACCCACTAAAACTGCAGCAGCTGCTTTAGCATAAATACCAAAACCATTACCGAATACATAGTTCATGTCGATACCAGTACGTGGTCCGAATCCGTTGAACTGAGTGTCTCCTTCAAATGTTAGAGTATAGTCTGGAACACCAGCATCAAAGTCTGTTCCAAACGCATGCATGCTTCTCTTGATACTCGCAAATTGGAAACCGCCATGGAAACGGATTTTCTTGTTGGCACTGAAATCAACGAATTGACCGAATTCACCGTTCACAGCATCCCATCGGTTCTTATGACCAAAACCAATTAATACATCTGGAGCAAAATCAGGAGTAAATTCATGGTTGTTCCAACCAGAATCCAAGTGGTACCAAGTTAAGGTAATGTCGTTTCCAGTATTGAAATGGTAAGAACCTTCAATTTGGAAGCCCCAGTTCCATTGAGCGTCTAATTCTGTATTCAAAGAAACGCCTGATGGAGTAATGTCGAGGTCCAGAGAAACGTCATTATCAGTCATTGTTTGCAATACTAATGCTTGGCCGCCAACGTTCCATCCAGTACTTGGGCAAGGAACAGTAACGTTACCGGGGGTACATACTGGACCCATGGTACCTGCAAATAGTGTACTGCTTCCTAAAGCTAAAATTGCTAAAGTTGTTTTCTTTAAACTTAACATGCTTATGTCTCCGCATAAATTATTATTGTTTCCGATTTCATTGATAACTCTCTACTAGGAGTTGTCATTAGCATGCCTTCGTCGCTTCAGGTCGATGCATGCAACAGTGTGAGTATTAGCAGTGGAAAAGAATAAGTCAAGAAGATTTACAAAAAAAAATTAATATTTTTCAATTGGATATGCTTTTTTTATGCACTGGATATTTTTTTTGGTCACCATGGCGATTCTTTGGTTTTGTTTATAAAAAAATGAAACCTGTGCACTGGCTTTTAAAAAAAGTAAAAATAGCATATTCAGGATCACTAATATAGTGCATCTATTGCAACTTGCAACCTTTTTCTAAAGTCAAAGACAGTGCAATTAATTAATTTTTTTGGCACTATAAGCCAACTTATTTTATTTCTTTATGAGCGTAATCACTACTCGTCGATTTGCTGCCCGACCGACATCAGTATCATTTCTTGCTACTGGATACAGTTCTCCAACCCAAGTCACATGTAATATTTTTTTAGGTACACCCAGGTGTAACAGATATTTTTCCACAATTCGTGCTCTATTTTCAGATACTGCGTTATTATACCCTTTGCGCCCATTAGCATCTGCATAACCAATAATTCTTAGTTCATTTATTTGAGCATCGGCCTCTGCATAGCGTGCAATACGCCGCAATTGATCCTTATCCTTATCACTTAATTCGCTTCCATCTTCTTTATAATGGAACACACTCTCTCGTACTTGTTCATAATCAAAAGGTAACAAGCTTCCAATACATTCTTGATAGCGAGAATAGGGTTTTTGAAAACCCACAGGTGATAAAGCAACAAGGGTATTAAATCCTGTCTCGGCTCGATAACTGAAGTTAGGCTCATAACCTTGTGAAAGAAACGTAAGCAGCTTTAAACTTGCATCCCGTTTTAGATAGATGCCAAATTCCCCCGGTTTAACCATTAATTCCCCTGCTAGAACCGCAGGTCGATCTGGTTTCCAATTGGGCGATTTTATGATGATTTTAGCAGGTAAATACTGCTGTACTTCATTCCATGTTCGTATAATAAAATGGGGTGGTTGGGCTGCATACTGTTCAAAATAGGCAATACCAAAATTAGGGATAGTAAGGGATAACCCACAACGTATCGGGTTACGGCTGACCCGCCATCCCTTTGCCCCTAAAGGATTTGCAAACTGAATCTGCGTCATTGCATGTCCTGTATCTATTATAAGCACTGTGCTCAATGCAATACATGCTAGAAATTGTCCTTTTTGATCCACAAATGCCATCTTTTACTCATTCTCGTGACTTGTTTCATGTTATCCTTAATTATCGGCAAAAACGCAGGAATCTTTACTATGCAAACGCTAATAATTAATCGTCCGGATGATTGGCATGTCCATCTTAGAGATAATGAGATGCTAGAACACACCGTGGCTGATACGGCCCAGCATTTTGCTCGCGCATTAGTAATGCCAAATCTTAAGCCAGCTCTAACCTCATTGTCCTCCCTTAGTGAATACAGAACTAGAATTCTAAAAGCACTCCCTCAAGGGGCTACCTTTGAACCCTATATGACCTTTTACCTGAATGATTTCGTACGTCCTGAAGAATTAAAAGAAGCAGCGAAAACTTCTTATATTCTTGGTGCCAAACTGTACCCAGCAGGGGCAACGACCAATTCAGAGGCAGGTGCAAAGTCGTTAACTGATCTTTATCCCCTTTTTGAAGTGTTACAAAGTAGCAACCTGGTATTGCAAATTCATGGAGAAGTAACCCATAGTGACATTTTTGAACGTGAGTCCTTATTTATAGAGGAATATCTAAAGCCGATCGTACGAAATTTTCCCAAACTAAGAATAGTGCTTGAACACATATCAACGCGGGCTGCGGTCGAATATGTCACCGATGCCCCAGCAACAGTTGCAGCAACGATTACTCCACATCATTTATTATATAACCGTAATAAGTTGCTGGCTGGGGGGCTGAGACCCCATTATTATTGTTTACCTATTTTAAAGCATGAACACGATCAAAAAGCGTTACTAGGGGCCGCGTGTAGCGGTAATTCTAAGTTTTTTGCGGGAACGGATAGTGCTCCTCATATCGTCAGTACCAAAGAAAGTGCTTGTGGATGTGCAGGAATTTATTCTGCACCATTTGCTCTCGCTCTTTACACGCAGGTATTTGATGAAATGAACCAGTTAAAACAACTCAATCATTTTCTCAGTCGCTTTGGTGCCGAGTTCTATCAACTACCGATCAATCAACAACACATTGAATTAATTAAATCTCCTCAAACCATACCCGCTTATCTGCCTTTAGGCTCCAGCCAAGTTGTTCCCATCGCTGCAGGTGAAACCATTCCATGGAGTATTCATGCGCCCAAGCGATAGTGTATTTAATATGAATATAAAAGAACGATTTCGTGGTTTTTTGCCTATAGTGGTTGATGTAGAAACAGCCGGAGTAGATCCATGCAAGAATGCATTGTTAGAAATGTGTATCGTATTAGTTTCTATGGATGAACACGGAAATTTTCATCGTGGGGCAAGTCATTTTGAACATATTTTGCCTTTCCCAGGCGCTGAATTGGATCAAAAATCCTTAGAATTCAATCAAATAGATCCATACCAACCTCTACGTTTTGCGTTAGATGAGAAAACTGCTTTAGAAAATCTATTTAAACCTATTTTTGCTGCACTAAAAAAAACTCAATGCCAACGTGCTGTCTTGGTGGGGCATAATGCGTGGTTTGATTTGTTATTTATAAAGGAAGCCATCAAAAGAACGGGAGTTAAATCCCCCTTTCATGCGTTTACTTGTTTCGATACGGCCACATTAGGTGGATTTATGTATGGACAAACCGTCTTAGCCAAAGCAGCTCAAGCAGCAGGAATTCCTTTTGATGCTCAAGAAGCACATTCAGCTATTTATGATGCAGAAAAAACCGCCGATTTATTTTGCCGTATGGTCAACATCTGGAAAACCGCACAGCAAAATATTTAGTTAGGATAGGTGAACAATAATTTGTTTCACGATACTAGAGCGGGTCATTTCATTTCCCGGGACGACTCTTGGTGTCTCCCGGGATCTTTTTTACAAGGAGTCGGAATGCTCTGATAAATAAGCAGCAACACCTTCTGTTGATGCCTTCATACCTGCTTTACCTTTTTCCCAACCTGCAGGACATACTTCACCATTTTCTTCAAAGTGCTGTACTGCATCTATGATTCTTAAAATTTCATCCATATTACGACCAATAGGCAAATCATTTACGATTTGTGAACGAACTACGCCATTGGTATCAATAATAAATGCACCACGGAATGCAACGCCTGCTGCCGGATGTTCAACTCCATAGGATTGGCAAATGCTATGAGTCATGTCAGCAGCCATAACATAGCGCACTGGGCCAATACCACCCTTGTTAATTGGTGTATTTCTGTATGCATTGTGAGTGAAGTGTGAATCAATTGAAACGCTAACCACTTCAACATTACGGCTTTTGAACTCATCAATACGATGGTCTAAAGCAATCAACTCAGAAGGACATACGAAAGTAAAATCCAGAGGATAAAAAAACACGAGTCCATACTTACCTTTTAAATGCTCGTGCAAATTAAATTTATCCATAATCTCACCGTTAGGCATAACAGCCGCTACGGTAAAATCAGGAGCTTTTCGTCCCACTAATACACTCATTCTATGATCTCCATCATTGTCGTTATTATTATGGTATTAACTAATTATATTATGCAGCAATTGCATCACGCAGCATGGGCTCTAATTCACCTTGTTGAAATAATTCAGCAATGATATCAGAACCACCGATTAACTCACCCTTCACATAAAGTTGGGGAAAAGTAGGCCAATCAGCATATTGTGGCAATGTTTGGCGAATATCAGGATTAGCAAGAACATCTACATAGGCAAAATCTACACCGCAAGATTCGATACATTGTACTGCACGAGCAGAAAATCCACATTGTGGCATCTTCGGCGTGCCTTTCATATAAAGCAGAATGGCATTTTCCGCTATTTGCTTTTTAATTTTTTCTAAAGTATCCACGCACACACCTTATAATAAGTTAATTATTGCTCATTATCGCGAAAACCTATAAAACCCGCAACCAATAAATTTTTAGCTTAATAGATTAACAGATCTTAATTTAAATGCCAACTAATGCTCCATTTGATCTAATAGTAAGCAACAAGCCCACAGTATACTCTGCTTATAAGCACTTCTACTGTTCAAAACTGGACTACTTTTTTTATATATTGTGGATAATCTTCATTGAATATCATACCCTTCCTGCTACACTTACTCGCACTGATAAAAATAATAGGAGATTAGGATGACATTTACATTGCCTGAGTTACCATACGCCAAGAATGCGTTAGAACCTCACATTTCCAGTGAAACCTTAGAGTATCATTACGGCAAACATCACCAAGCCTACGTGACCAATTTAAATAAATTAATCCCAGGTACCGAATTTGAATCCATGGATCTGGAAGAGATCATCAAAAAAGCAAAAGGGGGAGTATTCAATAATGCTGCCCAAGTTTGGAATCATACCTTTTACTGGCATTGCCTAAGTCCTAATGGTGGCGGTGAGCCTAAAGGCAAAATAGCCGAAGCAATTAACAAACATTTTGGCTCCTTCAGCGCATTTAAAGAAGAATTTACAAAAACCGCCATAGCTACTTTTGGTTCAGGCTGGGCGTGGCTTGTTCAAGATAATGCCGGTGCTTTAAAAATAATTAGTACAAGCAATGCAGGAACCCCAATGACTGAAGGTTTAACCGCTCTATTGACCTGTGATGTATGGGAACACGCCTATTATATTGATTACCGTAATGCCCGCCCTGACTATGTCACTGCATTCTGGTCTTTAGTTAATTGGGATTTTGTAGCCAGTAATTTTAAATAAAAATCATTCTTTTTACCATGGATGCCTTCCCTCATGTAGCATAGGGAAGAAAGTTATGTCTATAATGTGACCGCAACCTATCTCTCCCTTCTGGGGGAGATAATTTTTGAGTGGAGATCCTTCAGTTTTTAAGGAAAACATTATGGCTTTAATTACGAGTTACAATCCTATGCCAATAACTTTCACCCATGGAGAAGGGATTTGGTTGTATGATGAGCAAGGCAAGGCCTACCTTGACGCTTTAAGTGGTATCGCGGTTTGTGGATTAGGCCATGCTCATCCTGATGTCACAAAAACCATACAGCAGCAAGCAGCTAAACTACTCCATACATCGAACACCTTTCACATCAAACAACAAGAATTACTTGCCGAAAAACTAACAACTATGGCAGGCATGGATCAGGTTTTTTTTGCTAATTCCGGTGCTGAAGCCAATGAGGCGGCCATTAAGTTAACCCGTCTTTTTGGCCATAAAAAAGGAATAGAAACACCCTCCATAATTGTGATGGAACGCGCGTTCCATGGCCGTACAATGGCAACTTTAACCGCATCAGGAAGCCGAAAAGTACAAGCAGGTTTTGAACCCTTGGTCCCCGGTTTCATTCGCGCTCCTTTTAATGATTTGGATGCCGTCCATACTATTGCAGCCAATAGAGAGGATGTGGTTGCGGTTATGCTTGAACCCATTCAGGGAGAAGGAGGGATTCATGCAGCAGAAGAAAGTTATCTTCGCTCTTTGGCCAAACTTTGCGAACAACATGATTGGATGCTTATATTGGATGAAATTCAAACCGGGAATGGTCGCACCGGCAAACTTTTTACCTGCATGCACTATGACATTCAACCTGATATTCTGACTACAGCAAAAGGTTTAGGTAATGGCCTTCCTATAAGTGCTTGTCTGATGAGTAAAAAAGCAAAAGATCTATTTAAACCAGGAAATCATGGCTCAACTTTTGGAGGCAATCCTCTTGCATGTGCTACTGCTTTAACGGTGTTAGAAGTTATAGAACGTGACAAAATTTGTGAAAAAGTTACCAAAAACAGTCCGCTGTTAATGGAAAAATTAATTAAAAATCTGGGTGAACATCCCGGCGTTAAAGGAATTCGTGGTAAGGGATATATGATAGGAATTGAACTGGACCGTCCGGCCGCTGACATGCGTTTACTCGGTCTAGAAAATGGCATACTTTTTAACATTACTGCGGATACTGTAGTACGACTTCTACCCCCACTGATCATTAATGAAGATGAGATAGATGAGTTAGTGAATCGATTAACTCTAACAATCAAACAATTTATTCAGAATTAACTACTCTTCATTTTTGTTTAGCCTGTATCCTATGAAATGATTGTTTCAGGTATACGGGCTAAGCTTCGGTTTAATTTTGTAATAGGATTGCAGAACAATGCCGGCGGGGTTATTCCAGATTGATTAGGCCTCTTGTTTCATAAGTTCAAAAAAATCAACTACCGTATCATAAATTTTTCTTATAATTTGATTTTTTGATTTTAAATTCAAACACGTATCTTCTTCCATATTCGTTGCCTGCAGTTTTTGACAAATCAAGTCAAACATATGGGCATCCATTTTCTCTAATTCAGGAAGCATGTGATTGATGCGTTCTAATAGAACATCCTTCTTATTTTTTCGTGATCCAAATAACCTGTTCTCCAATCGATCCATCAAATCATGGAGTTCATTTTCACGACCGCTACATGTAATGCGCATGAAGCCATCATGTTTTGACAACCCAAAATAGGATAAAGGGGTAATCATAAGATTGTCTTCAAATAATAGATAATAGGCTAGCTCTTCATCCGTCTTTACTACACCCGATCTTTGTAAAACGCGAGCAACATCTTTTGGCAAAGGCAGACCGAACATATCGCTAAAGTCAGCAAGAACATAAAAAGTAGCTTCTATCTGATATAAAGGATCGGGCATTGCCGCTCCCATGGCTTTTAACCGTTCAACCACATAATCGACCTTTTTTTTATAAAATGCAGCAATATTATTTTTTTCCTCAGCCCCAAAATTAGCCATAGTTTGTGCGTAAGCTGCTTGGGCTGAACGCGGCGCATGGATAAAGTAGCTTATGTTTTTATTGAGCATTTCATTCATCAAACTGGATTCGAATACTAAAAGAACCGCCATGCGTTCCCCAGCTGCAGACAAGGCCTTTGTTGCAGAACGTAAGATGATCACTCGTTCTTTTAGATCGGGGGCAATTTTTAAGAAGGAAGGCATCTCTGAAAAACTCATTTCAGTATAAGCTTCATCGAAAATGATGTACAAATCAGGATACTTTCGTAAAACCTCCGCAATTTTTTTTAACTCAATTGCATCAATAATGTTTCCCAGAGGATTGGATGGATTACAAATTAGGATGGCTTTGGGCCAGCCGTGATCCATTTCAGCAAGGGAATAAGCTTCCTTAATGCTTTCTTCTGTTGCGCGTGCGGTGAGTTTATATCCCGGCGCATCCATTACATGAATAGGATGCAAGCAATGCAATGGATTGTTGGAATAGGCGCTGTAATAAGGGAAAGGGGTGATAATTCGATATCCCGGAACGTCTTCATAATGAGTATTAAAGGTTTCAAATAATACTCGTAAGGCACCAATACCTCCTACAGTAAATAATACGTTGTGCGGTTTAATTTCAGTCTCATACCAGCGGGACATAATGTCTGCCATTAATTCTCGTGGTCCATAATCACCACGAGGATCCCCATAATCGATAGCAATATCTTCTTCAACCTGGTGAGGGTCTATTTTCCATTTATTGGTTAAATGGTCTAGTTTTTGCCAATATGAAAGATACGATGCAATCGTATGTGAATTAATAGGATAGGTAGGTTTTCCAAGACCTGCAAAGATTAATTTTTTTGTTTCGGATAAACCTTGTGTCTGAATTTCGTCTCTTAAAGTATTAGCCCACAATGCCAACAGCATTACTTTTTCAATCTTATTTGCACAATGTCCATCAGGAGTGAGCATGAGATTACCGGATATTCAGTTTTGCACATTATAACAGAATGCAAATAAAACATGATATCGATTTTAAGAACAATCAATTCAATAAAAAACCTATATTAATAAAAAGTTAGAGATCTTTATCTATGCTATGCTTAAAAATAAGTGGACACTTATTTAATTTTTGTGTCAATAGAGACGATTGACCAAGCCTTAAAATACAGGATAATTCATGTTTGTTAGGTTTGGGCACTCAAAATTACGCTGAATTAAATTTATATTTATCACGGAACAAAATGGCAAAAAAAGAAACTTCCAACACTGCTCACTTAATCGCTGATTTAAAAAAAACAGTTCATACCTTACAAAATAAAATTGAACATCTGGAAGTACAATATGCCCAATTGAAAAATCTGCTTGATGCGGTACCTGGAGATGTCTACTGGAAAGACTTAAACGGTGTCTGGTCGGGTATGAATCAACGCTGTGTCCAAAGTCTTTATCATATGAAATTTATCCATAAATGCGATGAAAATGAAATTCTCGGCAAAACCGATTATGAAATTTTTGGTAAACGAACCGCCAACATCTATCGAGCAAATGATCTGGAAGTGATTGAAAAAAATGTTGAGTTGTCACGAGAAGAGAAAACTCTTTTACCATCAGGCGAAGAGGTGATTTTACTTTCGACTAAAAGACCGTTGTTGAATAAATCAGGGAACATTATCGGCATTCTTGGCAATACCATTGACATAACTCACCTAAAAAAAATTGAATCAGAGCTCAAAAGAGCGAAAGAAAAAGCAGAAGCCGCGAATTATGCCAAAGACGAATTCATTCGCAATATGAGTCATGATATTCGTACACCTTTAAGTGGAATTATTGGGATCTCGAGCATTCTGGAACACGAAACTCAAAATACCCGCGGAAAAGAACATGCGCGCATGATCAACATCAGTGGAGAACAGCTCTTAGCGTTACTTAATGGGGTACTGGATATAATTGCTGCAGGTAGCCAGCAAGAAAATATCATTAACGAATCCGTTTGTAATGTGCAGGATTTAATCCACAGTATTGCAGATCTTGAACGTCCAACCATCGCTTTGAAAAAATTGGATTTATTAATTAGTATCGACTGCAATACACCCGAATGGATAACTACCGATACGGTAAAACTGCATCGAATTTTATTAAATCTTTTAGGAAATGCGGTTAAATTCACGGAAAAGGGTTTTATTGAAATTGGAGTGAGGCCGAAATTACATCATGGAAAAACATTACTTGAATTTTTTGTCAAAGATACGGGGCCGGGAATTAGACCTAAAGATAAGGACAAAATTTTCAAACGTTTTTATCGCGCAACACCTTCATCGCAGGGCATTTATTCAGGGCATGGAGTAGGCTTACATATCGTGAAACGTTATACCCAACTTCTAAAAGGCAAGATAAGGGTCGACTCTACGCTTCACGTTGGAACCACCTTCACATTAACGGTTCCTGCTCAAAGCGCGAATAAACCGGTCGATGCTCAGGAGCCCACTTCGTTCACCTCCTCTGCAAATCGGACAGCTTCTAAAGAAATAAATCATTCTCCTCTAGTGCTAATTATTGAAGATAATGCTATTGCTTTAACTTTGATAGAAAATCTTTTACAACAAGCTGGCATCCGATTTTTCTCGGCCTCAACAGGTACCCAAGCATTAGAGCTATTTCAATCTCATACTTTTGATTGGGTATTAAGTGATATTGGTTTACCTGACACTAACGGAATAGAATTAACTAAAAAGCTGCGTCAGTATGAACAAAGCCATAACCATCCTCCCACCCCCATCATTGGTTTGACGGCCCATGCAATAGCTGATATTGAAAGTGAATGCCTAAATGTTGGGATGAACCAAGTAATCACGAAACCACTTCGCGCTCATTTGCTACAGGAGCTATTAGTTCGATATAGCAATTCCAAATTTTCACCAACTAATGGGCCGATCACACCGCCAGAATCTAGTTTGCAATTTGATGAGTATCCTTTATTTGATCGTACTGAGGGTATTAACAATCTAGGTTCAGAAGAAGCACTCAAAAAAATACTGCACCTTCTTATCGAAGAAAATACCAAAGATTTAATTAAAACTGCTCAAGCCTGGGACAATCAAGATCTTGTTGAAATCAACAAGTTAACGCATAAAATGAAAAGTAGTGCACTTTATTGTGGTACCCTTCGCATGCGCCATACCTGTGAGATATTAGAAGAACACTTTCAAAAGAATCCGAAACTCTACCCTCCGACACTCTACGAACAACTTCTTAAAGTTCACCAAGAAACGGTGAACGCTTTACAAAAGTGGCTTAACCAATAACGAAGAGGGTATTCGGATAAAGCATCCATTCCAAGTGAATTAACCTAACTTAAGGATGCCTTAATGCTGATCAATGTATACTTAAATGAATCAGAAATAACCCAAAGAATATTGATGACAGGCTATTTCCCTCTTGGTAACTTGATCTATCCGTATTTATTTACTAATAAACCCTCTCGCTTAGGATACAGCCTTGAAGAGCGCGGTAACGTGGTTATTGTGCATAACTCGATACCAGTGGAATCACTTAACGTTTTCTTGAATTATCTTGAAGAAAACAATTTAACCAATAAGCATGTTCTCTTTGGAGTTGAAGGTCAGGGAGCCACTGAACAGCATATTGTTACCATGCATCTTCCACCCAATGGAGTACCTAAAATCTATGATTCCAAGTACAGCAATCCTAAACGTTTTTTTGCGAGTAATCGCTCAAAAAATACTGTCATCGGGATCCTGGGAGCTGCATTTCATTCTTTAAACCCATGGGCAAGCAAAGAGCTTAATGTCGATTTAAACCATATAAGTTCTAAACGAATTCCTTCTGCAACTTATTACTCTTTGGGGACCCAATCTTTTTTTGATGGGATTACTTGCGGTTACCATACAGGCAGTCTCATCGAGATTTTAGCAGATAGGTTAAACAGCAAGTTTGATCCTTCTCCCCAAAACCTATTAGACGCTCTAAAAAATCCAGTAACCGATGCAGCAGCAAAACTCCAGACTCAAAACGCCCCCAAAACTCTAGATATGTCAATTTTTTCCTTTTGGAAAAAGGCCTGGCAAGATACCTTCTTGCCTCTTATTGATACACAAGTAAGGGATCATTATCATTTTGGTCACTACTTTTTAGGCTGGCCATCTGATCCTAAAGGATCCAAACTCGCTTATTTTATCACCTTAAAATTCATTACTGCTCCGTTAACCAATTTACTCTCGTTTTTTACGGAGTTCCCACTTAATTTTCTGAGTGAAACATTTTCATTCTTAAAAAACATAACACTTTCTTGGGCTCCTACTAATTGGTTCACCCAGAGCATCCGTAGTGCTTTATTGCTTGTTACGATGGGGCTGGAAGGTTTATTTAAAGGGGCTTATTATCTAACGCGCACCATAACCTCGCCCATAACGAGTTTTAAGGAAGCTCAAAAAGTCCATCCCGTTTTAGGATTTCTCAGCGCATTAGCTTCGGTATGTTTTATCGGTGCTGCGGTAGTTGCTCTCTCGTTTTTTGCTCCACCTATTTCGGCAGCACTAATGCCCTCTATGGGGCCAGGAGCACTTACCCTATTGAGTAATCTAGCTTATCCTTTTGTTCAACTTTTTTCTTTAATCAGTGTCTCCCTTCCCACTGCATCAGGGGCGATGCTTTCATTAATGACCCTCATCTCTTCTGTAGGTGTTTTGCATCGGTTAGGAAGGCAAACTATTTACCCTGAAGAAAGTCAACCTGCGAAACACAATGAAATCACGATTAGCGTCGTTCCCTCCGTTGGTAGCAATGTAAGCACGCACCTAAAACGCACAGAAACCCCTTCTGTGAAGCATGAATGGGTTGATGTAGATCCAATCAAATCTGTTAAACCCAGAAATACAACAGGAGCGGCACAAAAAAATACCCCTTCCGTGGAGAATGAATGGGTTGATGTAGGTCAAACACTTTCTAATAAATAGAGGGGTCTATAACGATAGGATCGGCAAAAACTAACAATGACTTCAATCCTGATGATATTCAAGCTACTATAGTGGTCAATTGTCAATAAGAAACCATTTACTTATGAGTATACTGGAAACCCTAATCGCCGAAGTAGACAATGCGCTACGTACTTTATTTCCCCCAGCGCAGCGGATAAATACTCGTCCATCCCCAGCAGAATCATTTACTGACATCGATCTTTCTATTAAAGAAAAGAAACATGTAGCGGGTCTTATGCGTGTCAATCATGCAGGGGAAGTCTGTGCCCAAGCCCTGTATCAAGGCCAAGCCTTAACAGCACATTTAACCCATATTAAAAAACAAATGAGTGATGCAGCCGCTGAAGAAATCGATCATCTAGCTTGGTGTGAAGTACGATTGGCTGAGCTCGGTTCAAAACCAAGTATATTAAATCCTTTCTGGTATGCTGGTTCAATTTTATTAGGAGCATTTGCTGGTTTTGCTGGAGATAAAGTAAGTTTAGGTTTTGTTGCCGAAACGGAGCGCCAAGTTTCAGATCATTTAAGATGTCATTTACAAAAATTACCCCCAAAAGATAAAAAATCACATGCGATTCTCGTTAAAATGAAAGAAGACGAAGAACGACATGCAGCTTCAGCGTTGAACGCTGGAGCAATTGAACTCCCTTACATGGTTAAACAATTAATGCGTGTAGTATCTAAATTAATGACTAAAAGTAGTTACTATGTTTAGTAGCCTGAGGAAACAGAGCAAATACGAAACTAAGGATTGAATGGAGTAGGATAAGATTGCAAAACCTCAGTTTCATCCAAAGCAGAGCGTAGAGATTTCGCATTGCTCACCCAAGATAAACTATTCTAGGTAGGCTGTGTTTTCGTTAGGTTATCAAGCTATGGCACAAGGAGCTATTGCTATGGACACAGCTATTTTATTTACACTTTTTGTTATTTTAGTTGCTTATATCTTTGACTTTATCAACGGCTTTCATGATGCCGCAAACTCTATAGCTACTATTGTGACCACCAAGGTTCTCTCCCCCAAGCAAGCAGTCATATGGGCCGCTTTTTTTAATTTCATCTCATTCTTAGTATTTAATCTCACGGTAGCAAAAACTATTGGCAGTGGTTTGATTGCGTCTGATTTTGTTGATGTCCATTTTATTCTAGCCGCATTGATTGGTGCCATCTTCTGGAATTTGGTTACTTGGTTTTATGGGCTTCCATCCAGCTCATCTCATGCGCTTATTGGGGGGTTAGCGGGCGCCGCTATTGCTAAGGGAGGATTTTCCTCACTTAAAATGTCAGGGTTTGCTAAAGTGATTGGAGGGATTTTTATATCACCCGCACTTGGTTTAATCATTGCCCTGGTTGTTACTTATTTTTTTGCTAAGTTTTTGCGTAACAAAAAAGATACTCAAGCTAGATTTTTTAAAGGGTTCCAATTGTGCTCCTCCGCATTACTGAGCTTAACGCATGGGAGCAATGATGGACAAAAGACGATGGGTATTATTTCCATAATCCTGTTTTCATCGGCATGGATTGAAGGTCCTTTTTATGTCCCATTTTGGGTGGTTATTTCTTGTCAGGCCACAATTAGTCTTGGAACCTTGGCTGGAGGATGGCGGATTGTGCGAACAATGGGAACAAAAATCACAAAACTGGATCCTATGAAGGGCTCTGCTGCTGAAACTGGAGCAGCCGTATCACTGTTTATTGCGACTCAATGTGGCATTCCAGTATCCACTACCTATACGGTAACGGGAGCAATTATTGGCGTTGGGTTAATTAACGGAGTTGGGGGAACACATTGGCGTGTTATTAATAGAATTTTCTTTTCTTGGCTTATTACCCTACCAGCAGCTGCAATAATTTCAGCTGCATTGGTATTAAGTCATATCTAAGAGATGTCATAAACATCTCATCATAGTAATCACCGTTAACTATCTCGCAAGATCCATTTCTAATCAATTAATTCGGCTTCGATTGAACTTCTTCTACCTCATCATGATGCTCTTGTTGGACATCATATTTTGTCCTTTGCTCTTCAAAAAAGTTAGGACCTTGGCTTAATGAATTCTCTATTTGTTGCATGATTAATTGGGGTTCAAAAGTCAAACTCCACAAGCTCTGAGGAACTTCTTCTAATATTTTTTTTAACTCTCTGCAATCTTCTTCTGCAACAAAAGCAATTTCAACCCCACCATTAAGTTCTGTCACAATTGCTTTTGTGTTGTATAAGGCATGTTCCAGGTTATTAATAGGGAGCGAGTCACCACGAGCAAGTTCTTGTAATGCATTTACATTGAAACCATAAGCACCCGGATAACCGTGCAAATAAGATGCATATTCAGGTTCTAATCTTATAATTGATCCATTTGTGTTTTTATTTGTCTTTATTCGGTCTTTTATTTCTATAGATGATTCCATAACACCCCCCATTTCTGTTTATTTAATGATCTTCGGGGCCATTATAAAGTAATTTGTATTATTTTTTAGTCTCTTACGGTAAGGAATTAAATTTATTTATAACATAGAAGAAACATATTGTTGCTCCTATTAGAAATTGCAAAAAGCAGACCCCAACTCGCAAAACATGCGCTTTAAATTATTTTTTTGCTAAAGCACTATTTGAATAACTAAAGACAAAATAAACCACCAGCCCAATAGCCATCCAAATAATAAAACGGATAATCGTCATCAGAGGTAAATGAATAATTAAATAAAAACAACTAAGCATCCCCAAAATAGGAACGTAGGGCATCCCAGGGGTTTTAAACGGTCTAGGCATGCTGGGTTGTTTATAATGTAAATAGAGAACACCGGCGCAAACAATAAAAAAAGCAAACAGAGTGCCGACATTAACCAACTCGGCCAAAACATGTATTGGGGAAAAGGCGGCAAGTAAAGACATTAACACTCCGCAGAGAACAATAACGCGTATGGGTGTATGAGTGTATTTGTTTGTTTGTGAAAAAATCTTGGGTAATAGCCCATCGCGAGTCATGGCTAGCATAACCCGGGTTAGACCATAAAATAATACTAACATTACGGTAGTCAATCCCGCTATTGCACCCACACTGATAAAGCTAGCTACTGTTTTATGACCTAAAACCAATAAAGCATGACTAATGGGCGATGAAACATTGAGGGTGCTGTAGTGAGCTATACCCGTCAATAACCCTGCAACAATAATATATAAAATCGTACAAATAAATAGTGAACCTATGATACCGATAGGTAAATCGCGTTGTGGATTTATCGCCTCTTCGGCCGCTGTAGATACTGCGTCAAATCCAATATAAGCAAAAAATATTAATGAAGCCCCTTTAATTACTCCTCCCCATCCAAAAGGCAAAAAGGGGGACCAATTAGGCGGATAAACCTCCCTTGAAGCAATCACAATAAAAAGTAAAATCACGACGAGTTTGATCATCACCATAATATTATTAACTCGGGAACTTGATTTGACTCCCCAAATTAATAAACCGGTTAAAAATGCAATAATGACAAAAGCCAATAAATTAAAGACCCCACCCTCTATGGGCCCATGCAAAAGCATTTTAGGAAGATTTATTTTTAGTACCATGAGAAAATCATTGGCATAACCGCTCCATCCTACCGACACTGCCGAAACAGAAATGGCATACTCCAATAGCAAGTCCCAACCTACAATCCATGCAATTAACTCTCCAAAACCCGCATAAGCATAGCCATAAGCACTGCCACATCCGCCAATTGAGGCCGCCAATTCCGCATAAGATAAAGCAGCAAAGACACAAGCAAATCCAGCCAATATATAAGAAAATATCACTGCAGGACCCGCGTCGGATGCCGCTACCACCCCTGTTAAAATAAAAATACCTGCACCTATAATGGCCCCAATACCTAAGAAAGTGAGATCAAAAGCAGTAAGACATTTAACAAGATGGGATTCACCATCAAAGGATTCATTAATTTCTTTTTTACGAAACAAGTCCATGGTATGCTCACGATTTTGAAACGTCATAGTTCTATTTATTTATAAGCAAGAACGCTGCCAAAATGGGAAAAGTTAGCTTATAAATTATGTTTGCTGTTTAGATCCCGCATAGGTTTTAAATTAGATGAAAAAAACAACCTTACGAAAGATCGCTACTGGTCTATTGATATTATTTTCTTTAAATACTTACAGTAACAGATCCTCTGTAATTTCATCTACCCCAAAAGCTAACCAAACGCAACTATCAAGCAGTAATAGAACCGTGCAGAATAATGGAAAGAAAAAAGACCTCTTAACGTTTAGCACCGAAGAACCCAAGGGTTGTAAATATTGGCTTCCTATATTTAAGCCTCTTTGTTATCGCCTTCACCAAACATGGACTGAAGGCAACACAGAACTTTATTTCTCAGGTTATGCGTGGCATAACCGCTTTACTTATCCAGCTGAACTATTACAAGAAAAAAAATACAACGAATTAGCTTGGGGTGGGGGATTAGGTAAAGGTTTTTTTGATGAAAAAGGAAATTGGCATGGTCTTTATGCAATTGCATTCCTTGAGTCTCATCGTAAGATTGAACCTACTGTAGGGTATGCCTATTTGAAAGTTGCTCAATTGACCCCAAATTTTAAAGCCGGATTAGGAGTTTCCGTATTACTTACCTCACGTCCTGATATTTTACACAGCATTCCTTTCCCAGGAGCAGTTCCATGGGCGGGTTTATTTTATAAAAAACTCTCCTTAAAAGCCGCTTATATACCGGGTTCCTCAACTAATGGAAATGTGCTCTATCTTGTAGGAGCATACACCTTTGATAAGTAGGTAGCTAAATTGGTTGAAGTCTTCATAGTCCCTAGTCAAACATCTTGAGAACACAGATTAGCGGGAATAACTGTTTTTCTTAAAAGAATGTGTTATGTTTTATAAAACTCTATTAGTCTATGATTTAAAATGAAATCTTTTATTGAACAAGCACAATTTTATGCCGGCTATCATCAAAACATTCAAACACGTTATACGCATATGGCGGGTGTACCGCTCATTATTTTATCGGTGATGATTCTGTTTGGTTTCGTAAAAATTATCGTCCCCGGGGTCTTTGCAACTAATTTTGCCTGTTTAATGACCTTAATCAGCTTAATTTATTACTATCGTTTAAATTGGCAACTCGCATTAGCACTTACTCCAATTATGCTTATCTTATTATTGATTGCAAATTGGTTCAGTCAGGATGGTCCGACCCCATTAGGTCTTTGGTCTTTTGTCATTTTTTTTATCGTAGGCTGGGGATTACAATTCTATGGTCATTACCTCGAAGGCAAAAGACCAGCATTCATGGATAATTTGAGTCAATCACTCATCGCGCCCTTATTTCTGGTTGCAGAGCTCTTTTTCATGGCTGGATTCATGCAATCTTTAAGGGGGGAAATATATGGTATGGAAAGGAATACCCTGTAATTCGTTCGCTATTACTCCTGCTCATCAGCATAGATTGTTTTGCTTTCCAAATGAATTTTACGAAAAAACTGATGAATCAAAGGTGAAAGGATGATTACCATAATTGCAATAAATGCCAGTCCGCTAAATAATGCATAACACCCTGCGAAGATTTTTCCAGGGTCCGTTACCAAATTGGATGCTGGTCCCATCCCGGAAAGAATCATGGACGCGTTCATGAATGCATCAATCCAGGACATATTCTCCAAATAATGATATCCCCACATTCCTATAAAAAGCGCCAGTAAAGTGATTAAAAGCCCAAAAAAAGCATTACGAACCATATGTTGGTAGACATTAGCAGGGGCTAATAATCTTCTCCTTCTTCCCTTTTGCTTTTCCATTTTTACTCTCTGTAAATGAATCGGTGTCACATACTCGCAAATTGCGGCATCATTAGCTTATAACAATGATGAATTTTTTGGTTTCGCTTAAAATCTTGATCAATAGTCTGCGCACTAATATCCTGTACTGAATATTTTTCTTTAAGTTGGGCGTCCAATTTAAATTGCCGCAAATTGGTAGAAAAATACAAAATACCATCGGGATTGAGTAAACGCATAGCAGAATTTATTAAAGAAACATGATCCCGTTGAATATCCAAGGTGTCCGTCATCCGCTTGGAGTTAGAAAAACTTGGCGGATCTAAAAAAATCACATCAAATCGATCGCGAGTAACTCTCAACCATTCTCGACAATCATCTTGCACAAACTGATGTCTCGATAAATCAAGATGATTTAATTTGAAATTTTCTTCAGCCCAACGCAAATAAGTATTGGACAGATCAACATTAATAGTCTGAGCTCCAGCTAAGGCCGCATGAACACTGGCAGTGGCCGTATAACAAAAACAGTTAAGAAAGCGTGTTCCTGGTTTTAATTTCCCAAAACTCAAGCGCATTAAGCGATGGTCCAAAAATAAACCCGTGTCTAGGTAATCATACAAATTAACTTTAAATTTTGCCGGACCTTCTGTGACCACCATGGTGGTTCTACTTTGTCCCAGTTTTTGATATTGTTCGCTGCCTTTTTGTGGTTTACGTTGTTTTACAACGATTTTATCGGGTTCAATTTCTAATACTTTTGGAGTAACCTGCAATACTTCTAAACTTCGCTTTTCTGCTTTATGGGGCGGAACACTTGCCGGAGCAGCATATTCCTGAAGAACTGCATAATCGTTATAAATATCGATGGCATAGGCATATTCAGGCAAATCCGCATCATATACTCGATAACACGAAATTTGGTGTTTCTTGGCCCATTTTTGTAAATGACGATAATTCTTTTCCAGGCGATTAAATAACATCTGTGCGCTTTCAGATAGGTTATTACTCATCATGCCTTTAAGCTCATTAGTCACATGAATATCCAAGCAATAAAGCTTACACTCCAAAGCGCCGTTATATATGGTGTATTGTTTGCTCGCCCGTAATCCTAATGCTTTACCTAAAACAGGGTTAGAGGTCAAAACTGCTGCCTTCCAACCTTGATAATGCGCATGCAAAATCTTACCAAGCTGCTGGTAGAGAGGAACTAAATGGGTCGCATCACTAAGCCTTTCACCATAGGGAGGATTGCATATGACCAATCCTTTTGTTGTGGGAGCATCCATTTCTTTCAATGCTTGGTGTTTAAAATTAACCAAGGGAGCAACACCTGCGTGTTCCGCATTTGCACGAGCTACAGCAATTATTTTGTGATCTGCATCCGTTCCTAATAAAGTTACCGGCAGCGGTTTAACTTGTTGTAAGGACTCTACCCGCAATTTTTCCCATAGTGAGGATTGATGTTGCGCCCAATATTGTAACGACTGATCCTGGCGTAATAAACCTGGAGCAATGTGCGCGGCCATCATCCCCGCCTCAATCACTAGAGTTCCAGCACCACAAAAAGGATCATGCAAAGCATAACCTTTAGCCGCTAATTCTGGCCATTTAGCCCGCATTAGCAATGCGGCGGCGACATTTTCCTTTATAGGGGCGGCACCTGCCTTATGACGATATCCTCTCTGATGTAAACTATATCCTGTGAGATCAAAGCTCACAGTGACCACATCGTTTTTCAAATAGGCATGAATAAGAATTTGTGGCTTCTCTTTGTCTACTGTAGGTCGTGAATGGTCTAATCTACGGAAATGATCTACGATCCCATCTTTAACTACTTGGGCCCCAAACATAGTATTGCGAATGCGTTCGGATGCTCCGTGGAATTCTATCGCAATTGTTTTATCATGCGAAAAAACGGTCTGCCAATGAAACTCGGTACACAGTTGATGTAGTGCCTGCTCATTACTTGCGTACCCACTAAAAAGAATTAATTGCACACGATTAGCTATTCTTGACCAGAGACATAACTTATATACCGTTAATAAATTGGCCTCTCCGTAAACTCCCTGTGGGCTGACTCGCGTAACCGCTAGACCTAATGACTTTAATTCTTCTTCTAATAGATATTCAAGTCCCCGCGGACAGCTTACGAATAAAGAATATTTCATTCTATGATAGACCTCAAATAGCGGAAAAGTGCTTTGGCAGCGCCTGTATTTTTTTCTTTTTGCTGATCATCAACTGCTTTCTTAATTAATTGCCTTAAATGTTGAACATCTTCTGGATGGTAGGCTTCAATGAACGCGGTTAATGCTTCTTTACCTTCATTGATCAAACGCTCACGCCAATGCTCAACTTCATGAAAGGAGGCAGTTACCGCACTTTCTTCTTCCAGTAAACGCTCATAAGCGGCTAAAATTTCTTCATGATCGGCAGCTCTCATTAATTTTCCGATTAGTTGGGCTTGTCTTCGTTTGGCCCCATGACTTTTAATTGCTTTGGCGTCGATAATTGCTTTGTACAAATTTTCAGGAAGGGGAAGCAACTCAAGTTTGGATAAACTCAAGTCGATTAGTTGTACACCCATTTTCTGCAAAAAATCGGCATCTCGTTTTTTCTGTGATTTACTGACTGGTTCATCCATAGGGCATTCTTTTCTTTTTAAAAATTAGCTAATCATACTATACTTCACACGCCCACAAAATGAGCGTGTGAAGTATAACTATTATTCTGCTGTTACAAGGGAAGCTGGTGTTGGGGTTTGTACATAATTTTTGCTGGGTCTGGAACGTAAAAACGAACGTCCTACAGCAAAGAAATTATAAATCAAAATGAACAATAAAAGGAGATGCAACCAGGTAATAGTTAACTGCATAAAAATAGGGATCGTAATAAAGACGCCTAGACAACCTGAAAGACTTAAAATAAGGGTTTTCTTTAAAGGAATTTTATCGTGTTTTAAGAACACCAAAGTAGTTAATGGTTGCTGCATGGCTCCCGCTGTAGTCATAATTGGGAATGCAACTACAGGCGAAATATTCATTAAAAACAGTACACCTTGTACCATTACAAACAAACCAATTCCCACGGAAGTTAATGCACCACAAACCACCATTGCCAGAAAGCCTATAACCAATTTCCATGAATGCAATTCAGTTAATTCACCACCCACAGGTAATAAACGGAATTGATGAGAGATTAACAGTAGGATAATTAGAGCAAAACAACAAACCATCGCCAAACGAATCGCTTGCTTGCTTAAGTGACTGACTACAAAACCACCAAGTAAGCCACCCACACAGGTACCCATAACTAAAGTTAGAAGGGTAGTTAAGTCAACATCAATCAAACCCATAAAAAACAATGATTCGATTGTCCCGGGAATAACTTGGGCGCCATTATTTACTGCAGGCATTTCATCATCACGAAACGTGCCCGTCAATTTTGCCAAGGCCACATTCACAGCAAAACTGCCCACGCCTAAAGTATCTGCGATAAAAGCGATGACTCCGCTTATACTTAATTTTAAATATTGCATCAATGATATAGGCTCAGCAGGTTGGCGAGAAAGTTTGTACACCATCACGACAACGCAAAGCAAGCTTAATATCAGGATGCTTAAAGTAATAAAAAAGATGACCATTAAAATTTTAAACTTAAAATTAAAAACTTGATAATTATATACTAATTATGTTGATCGGGAAATAACATGTAGAGCAAAAAAAATGCTTTATGAATTACCCCAGCACACAAATGGAAAACATTTGCTCGATTATCCAAAAAACTGATCGAGTCTTAAATGCATGCAGCAAAATGAACAAACTTCTCCCACCCCAACAAGAGAGTTCTCGTCCGAGGCAGGAAAAAGATAGTGCTTTAATTGGCTTTACAAGTGGTGGTACTCACACCTACTTGGCCAAACACCGATTTAACAATTTGTGATTCAATTTGCAAATCTTTAGCAGCATAAAGAACCCCACAAGCACCTTGAGTAAAGTTCGTCGTAGGAGTCCAGTATTTACTGTTGGCAATAATCATCGCCTGATACGCTTTTTTAATTCCCACATTCTTAGCCAATAAATAAAAGGCCTTATTAAACACTCCGCTTGCTGTATGCACAATAAAACTTTGTCTTTCTTGAGGATTGGATATATGTGACTTTGCATATGCCACTAAGTCAGGATAACTAATGGCGCAATAGGCTCCCTGACTTTGCGCTAAATTTTTATCCAAACAATCTGCTGAACTGCCATCAGAAGAAGGGAAATCCATAAAGCGTAAAGCTTTTCCAAATGAATCTCGAACTATAGTCTCACCAATACCCCAGGTTACCGTATTGGGTTCCAGGTACAATTTATTATAAAGTTGCGGGAATTTTTCTAAAAGATAAGCACGTGATGCTTGTCCTGCCATATCAGACAAGGATTCATTAAGAGCACCGGATTGATCATGGTATTCAAGACCTGAATGTTGCTCGGTAAAACCATGTGTGACCTCATGGCCTGCGACATCAAGAGAAACTAGGGGGTAAAAATCCTCACCATCCCCAAAAGACATAAATTGTCCATCCCAAAATGCATTGTCATAATGTTGTCCAAAATGGACGCGCATAACAAGTTGCATGGGGGCCCCATTAGAATCTTGTAGTGCATTAATTCCATACCATTCTTTATACATATCTACTATAGTCTGGCCAAAATAATACGCATCGTTGGTTGGCGAAAATGCACCATTGATATTTTCTTCTGTATTCTTGCTACATGGATATTGAAATGGAGTAATCACAAGATCATTCCAGTCCCAAGCAGATGCTAGATTAACTAATTTTACTTTTGCAGTATTCATCACACATTGGCTGCCACTTTGGGTTACTTCCAAGAAAGGCAGTCCATCTCGTCCATACCAATACTCATGAACTTTTTCATTGCCCCCGGGACCGATATCCATGTAATTTTTTATGTTATTCCACTGTTTGGTGATTGCCCCATTTTGTGCATCTATAATGAAAAATGGCCAGGCAGGTTTGTTATCCGTTTGCGTTGTTTTAAATGAAACCTGATAAACCAGTTTCAATTCATTATCTTGGTTCGCCCTAATTTGTAACTCACTCAACTCGTCATTAATAGGCGCTTCAGAATTAAAACTAAACCAAGATTTTTTGGCCAATTCAATAGCTTGTTTCGAAGTTAGAGTAGGTTGAATATTCAGCTGAATGTCGTTAAGTAAATGACCATTTACTTGTGCATCCTCTTTAGTAATCATGACTTGTGCACCCACAACAGGGATACCGCGATATATTTGTTGATACCGCAATATCGTTTTTGAGTGCTCCTGAGTTTGACTTACAGGTTGTAGGGTATTTTTTTCTAAAATTGGGGCTGCTGTTCGTGCACTTACTTTTGCGGGTGGTTTCAGGGAAAATTGATGCAAACTGCTTAGGGGAGCCTTATATAAATCAAGTTCCGTGACTGCAAAGGCATCATAAGTGATAAAAACAAGAGCAAAGCTTAGAATTTTTTTTAACATAAAAATCACTCAAAAAATTCACAATGACATCATCATGGCATGAAAATAGCCAATATCCAAGTAAATTGTACAAATATTATTTTTATTCTATTTACCTCAGAAAAATAACTCTTTTTTCAAAGCACAAAAACATTTCTATTGCTCTTGCAAAAAATATAAGCTCTGTATATGGTGGGGCATTGGTATTATAGGACCGTAAAAAAACCATCAGTACTAGGAACAGGCTTTATATCACATTAAGGATAATGCATATGATGTTAACCAAAAAATGGACCGTACTATCCCTTAGTCTCTGCACTATTTTTTCTGCAGCTCAAGCAGGAGTGGTGGAGCGATATCTGCAGATAAAACAAACAGAAAAAATTCCTTTAGTTGCTGAGAAAACCATTCAACTCCACTTCTTTAAACAATTAATCGATCATAATGAAGCTTCAGTAGGGACTTTTTCTCAACGCTACTATATTGATGAAACTTATGGTCCAACAAATGACTCTCCGGTATTTTTTTATATTTGCGGGGAAGCGGCTTGTACTAAACGTGCCCTAAATGGCGCAATCAGAAATTATGCACAAAAGTTCCATGCCAAACTGATTGCTCTGGAACATCGGTACTATGGGGAAAGTTTGCCCTTCAATTCATTATCAACCCAAAACTTACGTTTTTTAACTACAGAAGCTGCATTGGATGATTTGGCTTACTTTCAACGCCGCATAACCAATGAAAAAAACTGGACTGGGAAGTGGGTCGCTTTTGGAGGCTCTTACCCTGGTTCGTTATCCGCTTATTATCGTTTAAAATTTCCTTATTTAGTTGTCGGGGCTTTAGCATCATCCGCGCCAGTAATGGCTAAAGAAGACTTTGTAGAATATGATGCCCATGTGACTCAAGTGGCAGGTTCTCAGTGTGCCAATCAAATGCGAGCGGCAGTCAGTACCGTGGAAGCCAGTTTAAGTGATGCCACGAAATGGAACCAAATGAAAGCGTTATTTGATGCATCTGCGGTTGAAGATCCTGTTGATTTTTTATACTTGATCGCTGACACCGGAGCTGCCGCAGTACAATACGGAATGCGCGATGAATTTTGCACCAGCTTATCTGCAAGTCCAACCCCACTTCAAGGCTAT
The DNA here is from genome assembly GCF_014109825.1 of Legionella sp. PC997. Classification (NCBI taxonomy): domain Bacteria; kingdom Pseudomonadati; phylum Pseudomonadota; class Gammaproteobacteria; order Legionellales; family Legionellaceae; genus Legionella; species Legionella sp. PC997. Next base: position 29,980 of record NZ_CP059576.1, on the reverse strand, counting down.
GCTGAGTTTGCCAAAAAATTATACAAGGACATGCATGTTAGTGCCGTAGAAATGACAGCGCAGGGCGCCATGAGCGAAAATCCTAGTGATTATAAGGATGGCTTAGGCATGCGCCAGTGGTACTATCAATCCTGCAAAGAATACGGTTATTGGCAAAATGCTCATCCTAACGCTTCGCTTTCCACTCGATCTTTGTTAATTAATATGGATTACCATCATCAGGTATGCCAACGTTTGTTTGGTTTAACTCAACCTGCTAACACCATAGAACTTAATAACACTTTATACGTTCCTTTAATGGACATCTTAAGCTCAAATATTTATTTTACCAATGGAGAAAACGATCCTTGGTCCACTTTATCCTTAGCAGAAAAAAATGGAAATGCAATTAATCCTAAATTGACCTACCAATTGATCCAAGGAGCCGCTCATTGCGATGACTTACATAGCCCCTCTACATTTGATTCTGATGCATTAAAAGAGGCAAGGAAAACAATGGAATCGTTGTTGGCTACGTGGCTAAATTAAGCTTATTCCTAGCCCTTCTTCTACCAAATGGGAGAAGGGAGTCTATTTTTAAAAATCCTTGTTATCTCCATAGATAAACTACTCCTTGGTTGCGGGAGAAGGAGTAGAGGCGAGAATTTATTGTCCCCACCTTATTTAGGTCGATTGGTCGGCTTATCTTCCTCTTCGTTTTTAGCCCCACTCAAACGTTCTTTCATCATAAGTGTTGCTTGGCCAGGTAAACGCTCTAAAGCCCTACACTTATCCAAGGAATCGATAAAAGAAGCAGGGGATAATGCTTCAAGCTTTTCACTCAGGGGTAATTGCAGTACAGGAGATGGAATATTCTCTACCCCCTTATTTTGCAACTCTTGTATTATCTGTAGGTTTAATTCTTTAATAACCGCTATCGTACAAATACCCACAAATGGAGAACAAATAAGTGTTGCCGGGCTTTTATCTTCCGCTAGGTATTGTTCCAGCGCCGTAGAATCTTGAGAAATAAGTCCCTGATGAAGAGGACCTATTAATTGTCTATCATGAGTTTCACGTTGAATTATTCCGAATTTATGTTCTAACTGGATTAACCAATCATCACCTAAGTGCTTCTTTAATAATTCTTTTGTTTCATCATGTTCAATTAACTTATCCAATTTAATTTTATATTCCTCATTATAGAGAAATTCAGACAAGACAAATTCATCTTTTTGACGATTTGGGTGGAGAAACATGGGCGCACCTTTGGTTGCTTTAATTTCAAAATCCATAGCTTTGGAAGAAACATCGAGATCTTTGGAAAAACCTTCTTTTATCGCCTTTTGAGCATCATGATAAAGCTCAGCCAATGGGGAGTTTTCAACTATTAAACCCAAACGATCAAAGACGGCTAAATCACGAGTGAGAGAGGCTAAATCAGATAAGGCACCTAAATGAGATAAAGTTAACTGATGTGAGCCATCCAAATTAAATTCAGGCCAATGCCTTGATTTAAAGGTTACATTTCTCATCATATTTACCACAGTAAAACTGACTCCTGTATCATGTTTTGACAACTTTCCTAACTCCAGGAGTTGATTATTTAACTCCAGATTACCAATAGCGTTCTCTAAAAAAGTAATAATCTGGTTTTCTTCTGCAACGGTTAAGGCAACGTGAAGCTTTTGGGTATCTGCTTGGATTATTTTCTCCAACAAAAGGAGTACATTCAGATCTTGGCTTCTCAACCCCGTGCCCTGAATTATCTCTTCTCTAGTCATAAAATCACCTGCTCATGCATATGAGTAATAACGAAGCATAATCTCTTCGACTAAATGGTTAACAAAATTAATAAGTAAATTCGGAAAAAATTCATCATGAATGTTTTCTTGTGCTTGGAAAAGCAAATACTGTTGCGCAATAAAATGAATCATTTCCCTGATACGTTCGGGCTTTGCCAAATAAAAAAAACAATCAGGTAATGCAATCATAATTTTATTAATCAATTTTTGAGCATCCGTATCTGAAATGCCCAAAACTAGAGGAATAGCCGAGCTTGTCCTGTATTTACCGTGACGATTTTCTGCACAGTATTGATCGACAATCCTATAGATTTCTTTGGCAGATTGCTCCTTTCGTGGATGCACAGGTTTTACTCCTATTCACTTGTTTAGTTTCAATTCCATTAATTTTATTTTAGACCAAATTTAGTGAACATAAGCCCGTACATCACAAACGCTTAGAATCTACCATTACGATAATCGTCCAGCGCTTGTATAATTTCTTCCTGAGTATTCATTACAAATGGCCCATGTCGCGTTATAGGTTCATGGAGTCTTGCCGCGGCAATCAGAATACATTGGCTTGCAGTCTCAGCGTTCAAAAGCAAATTATCTCCGGTACCAAGTTTTGCCAAAGTATCGTGTTGGACTAATTGCTCACCGATACGAACCGCTCCAGAAATTACTAACAAGATTGTCTGATAATCATGGGGAATATGCTGTTGCATGCTAGCACCAGGAGGTAAAATAATATCAAATAATAAAGGTTGGGTAGCAATACCTGTAATTGGCGAATGAGTTCCTTTATCAGTCGTACCTGCAATGACTTTTACCCGAGCGCCTGAATCATGCGTTTCCACAGGTAGCTGTTCGCTTTGCATTTCTTGATAAAAGGGCGCACGCATTTTTTCTGCAGCAGGCAAATTCAACCACAGTTGCAAGCCATGTAGTTTGCCATTAGCGGAGGGCATTTCTGAGTGAATAATCCCTTTTCCTGCAGTCATCCATTGAACATCGCCTGCAGCAATAACCCCTTTATGCCCTTTATTATCTTCATGAGTAATACTGCCATCCAGTAAATATGTAATAGTTTCAAAACCTCGATGAGGATGGGAAGGAAACCCAGCCATATAATCTAGGGGCTCGGCACTATTGAAATAATCAAGTAAAAGCAGCGGTTCAAAATCATTGCTTCTCTCTATCCCAATATAGCGATGTAATTTCACACCCGCTCCTTCGCGGACGAGGATACCTTTGATTAATCGCTCTACTTTAATTTCGCTCATGAAATACGCTCCATACTACTAACAACAACTTTGATTTCCTTTTGCTAATATAGCATAGCTCAAAATACATAATTCGATCTTGCTGCTGGGTCTCAGGCTTGATTTTATGAAACCACATCTCAAACCATTTTGTGTGTAAAAATCTCACTGTGCTATGCTTAGCTAAAGTGCCTAATAATAATCATTATTGGCCAAATACAATGCGGAGATATTATGTGGAGCAAAGTACGCGAGTTAAGCCCTTTGAGTTTTGTGGTTCTAAAACAGATAAAGTCTTCATCCTTTAGTGGTAAGTTAGGAACCATTTTTAGCCATAACCTTCGCTACCAGCAACTTGAGCATCTCGTAAAACACAGTCATGAAAAACATCCTATATCGACTCAAAAAGCCCAAGTAAATTATCATCAGATGCTTGACAGTTTGCCAAAACAAGAAGATTTCGTTCATCGTGGCATGGCAGGATTTGCTGAAGTAGAAAGTATTGCGACCGAAGGAAAATTCGGAGCAGGTAAATATACTAAAAGACCGGTTTGTTTAGATATTGCTCAATTTATACATGATCCTAAGAGTTGTTTGTTGCTCTCTACCTCACCGGATCCCTATACCGTTAGAGAGTACATGGTAGGATTTCAGCTCATTAATGCAAAAGGGGCCATTGCCTCTATGTGTTTACCTGCAGTATATATCCGTCCACAAACAGCAAGACATGTCGATGTTGAATCGTTCCAATATTATCAACAGATTCTTGATGGAGCAGTGGAGTTAGGGAATCGCGTACGGTCGGAAAATATTTTTGATCTTGCTCAAGGAAATAATGAAACTACGGTAGTCTTGGGTGCTTCTAAAAAGGATGACTGGCGTCCTCAACTTCATACCGATCTCTATAGTTTAGTACTTGTAGAGGGAGCGGGGCGCATTAAAAGTAGTTTTACAAAAGCTGACTCTGTAGATACTACAACTATTCTAAATCCATTCTTTCGTAAAAGAATAATGTCTATAGAAATTGCTTCAACAAATACCTCCGAAGGAGATGCTTTTAAAAACCAATTTGATAGGATGAATAAGCGATCACAAGAAGTAGGAATTACTAAAGAGGGTTTTAGAGTTTTAACGTTGGCTGATGCCTCTTTTTTAATGGCCTCACTTAAATATCAAGAAGTTCTGGAAAAATATTCTACCTCGGGTACTACCATGATATTGCAAACGGTTCCCGAAGAAGTCTCTATTGCTTCAGAGGATCTCGTAGAATATGCGCGTCAGATGATCGAGGCTAATCCTGAAAAATACGAAACAGAGACATTATCCCAACAACAAATGGAGCATAAGTCTTAATTCCCACAAAGACGCTTAGATTCCAATAAATTGGAATTTAAGCGAGTTTTACTGCAACCCGTCCACCCACCTATTTAAAATTTTCTCCTTACTTTCTTTAAAAACCTTTGTTCAATAATATACCGCCACTCTTTATGCCTGATTTTTGAACAAAACCCACCCTATGCTATGATTATATAATAAGCAGTTGAATTTAAATTTAATCACCTAGCCCGGAGGGCCAAGTTATGTTAGGCCGAGTCACGCGAAATGCACCTGTTAGTCCATCCCGTCGTCTAATTTTAAACCATTTGGCAAAATCCGGTAGCCTTGGAAGGCTTTTTAGCCCCGCACGCGATCTACCCTCTGAAGGTAAGCATCACCATGTGCCTATTAAAAGGGCCAAAGTCGAATATCATCAAATGCTCAGTAACTTACCCCATGGATTAGATATTATTCACCGAGGGATGGCAGGTTTTGATGAAGTAGAAAGTATTGCAATCGATGGAAGATTCGGTGCTGGAAAATACACTAGAAGACCTTTTTCTTTAAACATTGCTGAATTTATCCATAACCCTAAGAGTTGTGTGTTACTGTCGACCTCACCGGATCCACATACGGTTAAAGAATATATGATAGGATTTCAGCTCATTGCTGCAAAAGGGGCCATTGCATCCATGTGTCTACCTGCAGTATATATTCGTCCACAAACTGCAAGACATATCGATGTAGAACAGTTCGAATATTATCAAAGTATTCTCAACGCACAACAGGCACCTGGCGAATATACACGAGGTGAGAATATATTTGATCTTGCTCAGGGAAATAATGAAACCACCGTAGTTTTGGGCGCCACTAAAGAAGATGATTGGCGCCCTCAATTTGATTTTGATTTGCATAGTTTAGTACTTGTGCAAGGAGCTGGTCGTATTTTAAGCGGTTTTATTAAAGCAGATACCCTAGATACTACAACCTTCGTTAACCCACTCTTTCGTAAAAGAATAATGTCCATCGAGATTGCTTCAACTACCACCGCTGAAGGTCCCCTATTTTTTAAGTATTTCGATAAAATGAATCAAAGAGCACAAGAATTGGGAATTGCCAAAGAAGGCTTTAGAATTTTAACTATGGCTGACGCAGCGTGCATGATGGGTTCACCGAGGTATCAAGAAATTCTAGAAAAATATACAACATCTGGAGAAACCATGGTTTTGCAGGATGTTCCCAAAGAAATTCCTATTGCCTCCGAAGAACTCGTTGAATATGCACAGCAGATAATCGAAGCTAACCCTGTGAAAGAACAAATTCCTACAATTACCGACAGTTTGCATCATAAACTTTAAGTGTTGAGGAAGATTTTTGCGGCACCTGGGGTCCTTGAGATTCAATGGAGGGCTGATAGAATTTTAGGATTCGGTCAATTGTTCTTTTATAACGCTAATGATTCCTGGTTCTCGTTGTTTAAAGTGCTTACGACACGTAGAGGAATACATATCATTACCACCAATAACAACTTGTTCCCCTTCAGTGATGACCTTTCCTTGAGCATTTAAGCGTAAAATCATGGTCGCTTTGCGTCCGCAGTGACAAATGGTTTTGAGTTCAATCAATTCATCTGCCCACGCTAAAAGATATTGACTCCCTTCAAATAATTCACCGCGAAAATCCGTACGCAATCCATAGGCAAGCACCGGAATACTCAATTGATCCGTGATTTCGGTTAATTGATGTACTTGTGCTCGCGTTAAAAATTGGGCTTCGTCAATTAAAATACATGCGTATTTTTTTTCTTGCGCTAGGACGTGTTGATAGAGATCATCTTTTGAATTAAATATCAAAGCGGGTTCAGATAAGCCAATACGGGAATAAACCATACCCTGCTGATAACGATTATCTATGGCTGGGGTAAATAATAAAGTATTCATGCCGCGTTCACGATAGTTATAACTTGATTGCAGGAGCACCGTACTTTTTCCTGCATTCATTGCTGCAAAATAGAAATAGAGTTTAGCCATTGGAGATCTCGATTATTTTTAAAATTCAAACATCATACCTAAATCATTAGACAAGGGTCTATAGGCAACCAAACTCATTCGAATTATGCGATTTTAGGAGTGTTTTTTGGTATAGTACAAAGCAGCTTCTAAATAGTGCATGAGATAACTATGAACTCAAAAATAAAAACCTTATTTGCAGCATTGATATTGATAAGCACAACAGCCATGGGTCAGGCGGATGTTCTCCTTAAAGATACCCAAGGAAATACAATTTCTTTTTCCTCTTTGAAAGGGAAATGGGTTCTTATTAATTATTGGGCAGGCTGGTGTAAAACTTGTATTGACGAAATTCCCGAATTGAATCATTTTTATCGAAAACACGAAAATGATCCCATCCTCTTGTTCGCTGTAAACTATGATGGACTTCCAGTAGATAAGCAAAAAAAACTGATTCGAAAATTTAATATTTTATACCCATCATTAGCTACTGACCCTGCCCTAGCATTAGGATTAGGGGATATAATTGGCGTGCCTGTTACCTTCGTTATCAATCCACAAGGAGAACTTGTTAATACTCTTTATGGTGGTCAAGATCTTAAAACCCTAGACACCGTGATAAAAAAAACATAAATCTAGATTAGTGTTGTGTCGAAAGTTCAGTGGTCATTCCCGCATAGGCGGGAATCCATTTCGCAAACACAGTAAGGGAATTAATTAAGTGCGAGACTCGCCTGTTTGGGAATGTACTAAGGATAAACAACAATTCCTCCTAATAAACTCCCCAAAAGAAGATATATCAGAGCATTATGAGCTAATTATTTATCGAGCATAAACGATGACCTCGTAAGGTCCAAGCAGTTACAAAGATGGTGGACTATCCATTGCAAACAAACGTTGTTTTTGTGGTTTGGTAAGACGAATCTTCAATAACCAATCCCCGTCTTCATTATGTGACTCACTTAAAACAGCACCCAACTCATACAATTGCGCCCGCAATTTTGCCTGGGTCGCTTTTAGTACCACATCTTCCACAAGCACCGCTCCATGCAACTGATTGCTTATAGCCTCTTTAAGTAAATCTAAGCCCAAATTGGATGCCGCAGAAATCCATACTTTGCATTTGTCTTCTTGATAATCAATTTTAGGTTCCCAACCTTCTTGCAAATCAATTTTATTGAATACTTGAATTATGGGAACATCATGAACTCCCAATTCATCTAGAACTTGTTGCACCGAAAACACATTGTCCCGCCAGTGCGGATCCGAAATATCAATCACATGCAATAGTAAGTCGGCCTGTTGTGTCTCCTCTAAAGTAGCACGAAATGCTTCTACTAATTGATGCGGTAAATCTCGAATAAAACCCACTGTATCGGTTAAAATCACCGAAGAAGAGCCAGGTAAATTGAGCTGACGCATGGTGGGATCCAATGTAGCAAACAACTGGTTAGCCACATAAATGCTTTCGCCGGTCAGTGCATTGAATAAAGTGGATTTCCCCGCATTGGTATAACCCACTAAAGACACGGTCTGCAAAGAGGCTTTACGTCTGGCTTGGCGGTTCTGGTCGCGGCTGCTACGTACTTTTTCCAAACGTTTGTTAATGTATTTAATGCGCTCTCGCAATAATCGGCGGTCTGTTTCTAATTGGGTTTCCCCCGGGCCTCGCAAACCAATACCCCCTTTTTGGCGCTCCAAATGGGTCCAGCCTCGGATAAGTCGAGTTGATAAATGTTGTAATTGAGCCAGCTCAACTTGCAGCTTTCCTTCAAAGGTTCGGGCGCGCTGGGCAAAAATATCAAGGATCAAACCACTTCTATCGACTACTCGGCATTCAAATAAACGCTCCAGATTTCGCTCTTGAGATGGGGATAATTCATGGTTTACTAAAACCAATTCTGCATCAAGCTCTTTCACCATCTGAGCAATCTCTTCCGCCTTACCTTTACCAATATAATACTTGGCGTCAGGAGTTGCACGAGTACCTAAAACACAATCTAATAATTCCGCTTTTGCCGAAAGAGCTAATTCTTCAAATTCTTGTAATGCTTTATCTGCATCCACTCCCGGTAGTGCTAATTGCACCAATATCGCTCGCTCGCCGCCTTGAGGACGTTCAAACACTAGGTTTTTCTCCGAAAATATATTTTTATTACTGTGACTAAAGGATTTGAAATATATTATCTCTTTATCTTTATAAAAATAAGTTTATACCGTCTTTTTAAACGTTGCACTCTAAGAAACCATACAATGGTAGACATTAAAGGTCGGTTGCTTAAAATTTTTAACAAATATAACATTTTTTGCAATAGAATCCTTACAAATAGAATCTAAATCATCTACTTTATTCGTCCATAACGCTTCTTTCTTATAGTCCTAAATCCATAATAGCGAGAAATAGAGTGAACGCCGTGAATCAAAGGGACTCCTGTCACAGCATAGATTAAGAGACCTCTTGCCCAAACCTCCCCACCAAATTGACGTAAATCATTCTTATATATTTCTTTCGGGATAAAGAGTACCGAACTGTTCTTCTTGAGCTCATTTTTTTCATGAAGGACATTAATGAATTTTTAAAATCAAATAGGGGTCTTGGTTTGTTTTGAAAAAGATTTCCAGGCTTAAAATGATGCGTCAAAATTTGCGTAAAACTAATAGGGGCTTGTAAATTTAGGCGTTTATAATCGCGGTTAATAAATAAAAAGGGATCATTATTTGCACTTTTAATATGCTGACCCAGTGTCATGATATCTGGTCTGACACAAAAGAAAGAGAGTATAAACCAACACGATAAAATAAATACCTTGATATGACCGGAATCCACATTTTTAACTCGAGTTTCTTGTTCTTGAACAGCGAGGAATTGCACCGTAAACAACGTCAGAATGAATAACAGGCCAAATTCAAAATAATATATATCAGCTGCACTCAAATCATTGCGAATGTGAGTAACTCCATATATTAAGAGCGTTGCGACAATTCCTGAAAGCAATAATATTCGCGTTTGTTTTCCACGAGAAAAAAGTACCATTAATACCAAAATGGCAAGGGAAGTGTATATAGTTGGTAACGTAAGGGAAAGGCGGATTTCTGTCAAATATTTAAGCAGTGCTTTGAGGTTATAAACAATTAAATGTACTGGGCTTTCTGAAAGTACATTCACGGTGGTAAAAGGAGTCTCTGATGTCGTTAACCATTTTTGATAAACGAAGAAAAATAAAAGCCAACTAAAACCCAGTACATAAATGCGAATACTTTTAGGGTTTTTCAACCATAAATAAAGGCCGATAACTAGGGCGTATACAAATCCACTTGAGACTTTCCCAAGAGCCACTACCACGACTAAAAAAAATAAAAAACAAAGTCGCCACCCTTATTTTCTTCCGAAATAAAAATCTTATGCACTCTAATTGAGCTAAAGAGGATAATTAAGCTGGTAAACCATAATCCATGAGAAAGAACAGGACTATAGCGCCCCACTAACAACGGTATAAGGGTAACAAAACTAAAAAAAAACAATATCTTATTATTTCTGAATACATTAAATAAAAATAATACGACTGCAGAGAGAAACAGCCATATTTTAAAGTAAAAAAACATTCCGTAGGAATCGTACGGATCTACTTTCGTTAGAGAAAGAATCAACGCATCGATATAATGACTTAACACATGGTAACTTAGAATTGGAGCCCATGCTGGGCAATACTCGCATAACCAAAATTGAGGATGCTTTGAATGATTGAAACATGAAAAATGGTATCCAGATGATAATTTAAACCTAATTCCATCTCCAATAACGGATAAGTTCTTGCATAGGCAAGACAGGGGTGGATAAAGGAGGCTCCTATCCCGATTAAAAAAAGAACCATTAATAGTGAAACAAATAGATTGATCGGCCTCACATCCAACTTTTTGGTAAAACCACTGCCAAATAAGCTGTAAGTCCCGATTAACAAAGTAAAAAAGGCTATGGAAACAGAACTAATTTGCAAAAAATTAAATTGATAAAAAATTTCAAATGCGTAGAAGACAACTACTACATAAAAAAGCGCAATGCTTAAGAAGGTTACCGTGAGTAAGGAATTTTTAGATTAACTTGTTCAACATCCATATTTCATATTGTTTTTCAAATTTGGTATAACTTAAGTTAAAATTCTTATTAAAAATAGAGTAGCCACTGATAATTTGAGTGCATATCTGCTCTTATATTATCTAGAGCAGATATCATTTTTCCAGACTACTATTAGATTTAAAGTAAATTTAAAATATATACTTCTTTAGAGTTCTTCGAGCGGCCTCTTTATTAAGAGCTTCGTGTATCGTGAACTTTTCACGAACACGGAGTTAGTTTACTTTAAGCATATTAGCTAATCCAATTTTTGAACAACTGAGGGCACTTCAAATAAATCCGCATCTTTATTTATCTCATTAATCCCTCCCTTATACTTTTTCATAAGCGTCTGAGGATCCTTAAGAGATTCATTTAAAGTACGAACCTCATTACCCGATGTAGTCTGAGAGAAAAAGGTTTTTCCGCTCCTCCACTGAGAGGGCATTGTTTTAATATTACTTAAAGCATCAGCCAAGGTTTCTATAATTGCTATGAACCAATTACGCCTACGCACATCAACAATAGACAATATTTGCTGAGAAGCCTTCGTAATATTAGCCTCAAACTCCTCTTTGTACGGAATGTGACCTCCGTTTGCTATTATCATTTCATGCATTTGCTTCTCATTTAGAGATAATTTATTCGCATTCTTATCCCGATCTTTTTCGACCTTTATTAAATTTTCAAGTGTACGGAAATCATCAATTTTTACTTTTTCATGTTTTCCATCAGAGTTAATATAAAACAGTCCCTTGGTATCGTCGTCTTTTTGGATAAATATATAGCTATTTTTATATTTGACTGTATTTGAGGGTAACTCAGACATCAAATGGAGGTCACATCCTTTAGACAGTTTGATCTGATTATCATAGACCGCCGTATATAAACCTTTTCGATATTCTTGCTCTGCTGCATTAAATGACCGGCCTTTTTCCGGTGCCTCGTTGCTCAAACGGGCTCCTATTTGAGAAGAAGCATCTTCAATTTTAAATAGGGAACTTCTAAATGCTTTTCCTCTATTACCCGTATCTAAATACATACCAAAAACATCTTTGCCACCCATCTGAAGCGAACAAAGAGTTTTAATTATTTTAGATTTTATTGCTTCATCCAATGGTTCCTTTGTTATCGCAGAGAAAACTTTGTCAAATTTTGCAACGGTAGAAGGGAGGATTGCCCATTTATAGTCTTTTTGATTTTTTACATTAAGTTCCAATAGTATATCTATGAGTCGTGATTCTGGAGACTCTTTATCTAATTTCTCGATTAATTCAGCGGTTGGTGAAATATTTGCATCAATGACAGCCCTTACGCGCTTGTTATTTAATAAAGCCTTGGTTGCTTCTGGGCTATGTAGTTTCTCTCCTAAAATCTTTTTTAGGACCGGATCATCACAGAATTTATTAAAGTAGGAAATCTGCTCCAAGTCAGTAAAAATATCAAATTTGGTTATGTCCCCCAACTCGCAGAGGTTGTAAGCAAGCATAGTTAGCTGTGCGTTAGTTTTATTAATAGTCGGCACAATCTCTGAAAGTTGTTTAAACTGCTCATTTGTCAATTTTTTAATAGGTAGTTGAGTAAATATTTTATTTAATGCATCTATTTGTAACTTATCTACCGATATAGTCAGGAGCCTCTTATCTTTGGTGTTAAAGAATAAGAGTGCATCCGTAGTAAGGATGTAACGTGACTCCTGGTATTTTTTAAACTCTTCCTCAGTAGGCGATTTTTCCATCCTAAAGAAACCTAGGGATTCTTCATCCGCACTTATCGGAGGTAACTGAAGCACTATTTCCCTAAATCGTTCACCTTGCTCATCAGCACGTAAATACATGCTAAAAACATCTTTGCCATTAAAATTAGGTCTGCCAGACCTTTGGTCTCTGTCACCGAACTGGAGCGAACAAAAGGTGTCAATTATTTTGGATGTAGTTTCCGGTTTTATTTTTTTAGCATCAATGTCGAACAAAACATTTCTGAAATTTTTTGCTGTAGGCGATGCGATTATTGCCCATTTATAAGCCACTTTTCTTTCATGATTTAACCTTAACTGCAATAATATTTGCATCGCTTGAGAGATTTCACTCTTAGGATTTAATAATTCTTTAAATTGATTTTTACTCGGATCAATTAAGTCATTAGCTAAAGCGATTAAACGTTTATTATCCAATAAGGCTTTAATATTCGTAGTTGAAATATCATCGGATTGAAGTCTTTTTTGCAACTCAGAACTAATAGTAACGAATTGAATTTGGATAAATTGAAGAAATGTAGAGGCATATTTAGTTTCTGATGCAAGGCTTTCATACCTATTTATCGCATTTAACTTATGTAGTTCACCTGCTAACCCAATTAGACTTATATTTTGTTCTTGGAGAAGAGCAAACTTTGTAAGTTTCTCAAAATTATCGCTTTTTAATTGAGTAATTGATAGAGGAAATTGTTTCTTTAATTCTTCTAATTGTGATTCCTCAAGATTTATAGTAAGAAGCTCATTCTTTGATTTGTTAAAGTAGAAGAGAGCATCCTCTGTAAGGATATAATTTGAGCTCCAATTTTTTTTAATACAATAGTCTTTAAGACCTTCAGCGGAAAAAATGCCTCCCTTTATTCTTTTGAGACCACAACCTCCAGCTGTATCTGCTGCATTCATTGGTAAAAGGTGGTGCTGCACAATATCTTGAAAAGCTTGGTTTTCTAAGGCCAGTTCATATAATGTTGTTTTATTTACACCAAGCGCATGAAGTTTTTTATAAGTTTCAGTAACTTCAGAAAATAATTTTCTTAAATCATGATCATTATAATGAGCTGATAGGAACTCTATCATCTTTTTTCTGCTCGCATCACACTTAGGAGTGCTATTCAGAAAAGTAACAACAAATTTAAATTTTTCAAAATCGATGTCTGAATGTTTTAATAAAAATTCCATTGCCATCGAAGTGATTTCTTTGGAATATTCAGCCCTATGTTTAGTAAGCCAATTTAGCTTATCAATCACTTGTGGAGTGTTATTTTCTAAAAACTTTTTAAAAGATTCAATCGCATTGCCACTGTAAGCCATTAACCTTAATGCATCAATCCCAATCACTGGATCTTTAGATAACATTAACGATAACACCAACTGACTATCAGGAGTCGTAACCAGCTTATGAAACAATTCTAAAAATTCATTATCGTCCTTTTCAAACTTATCAAATGCTCCCAGAACACAAATTTGATCTAGATCAATAGCCAACTGATATAAAGCTTTTTTTCTGGCAGAATTAGCTTCTTTAGTAATCCTTTGCAGTTTCTTGGCCAGCGCATTTTCTGGATCAAGGATTTTATCCACCTGCCCTTTACCAATCTCTATATCTGCAGCAGCTAAACTCTTTAATAAGGAATTTTCTAATATCGGTTTACATGATTTGGCAACATCTGGCGCAGCTAATTTTTGAACCAAGCTATCCTTTATTCCTTTATTTTTCACAAGCTCATTAAATGAGCTTACCCAATTTAAATTAGTAGATAATTGGGAAAAAGCTGAAAAATAGCCTATTTCATCCAAATTTTTTGCCAATTTTATATATTTTTGAATTTCTTCAGCGTCTTTAGCATCTTTAGTAGCTTTAGCATCAACTTTAGTATCTTTAGCAGCAATTAGCTTTCTGAATTCTTCTGATCTTAAAACCAACTTCTCATATGATTTAGAGTCTGGGATCTTTAGCTCAACTAGTTTTTGTAACGTTCGTTTAACAAGGGCACCATCTAAAGCAGCAACTTCTTTCCTAAATTCTTCGGAATTTACAACCAATTCATATAGTTTAGAATCTGCTATATTTAGCTCAACTAGTTTTGCTAGAGCTTCTTGAACCTCTAATTTTGAAATTTTATTTCTAAACTCTTCGGATCTTAGAACTAACTTCTCATATGATTTAGAGTCTGGAATCGTTAGCTCAGATAGAATCTTTAACGCTCCTTGAGCAGAAGAATGGTCTAAAGTAGTAATTTCTTTTCTAAATTCTTCGGAGCTTAGGGCCAATTCATATAATTCAGAGTTTTCTATTTTTAGAGCAACTAATTTTACTAGAACTCCTTGAACAGACTCTAATAATGTATCATCGTCTATATGGTTAGATAAAAATTGAAGCAAGACTCCTGGTTGAATCTGTTCAATTCCGGCAGTTTGTTTTAAAAAGCCAATTAGCTTGCTGTACGGTACTTCTTTTCCTTCACCTCTTGCTATAAATTCAAAAGCTAATGACAAAACGTTCTTGTCTAGTTCCTTCTCATTTTCCTCAATAAATTTAGTAAGTTTTAGCAATTGGTCTGTAAGCTGTACCTGTTTATTCGACCCTTTGAGCAGTGTCATCAACTCAGTTGCATTTTTGAATGTTCGAATCATGCCATGAAAGTCTCGTAACTCACCTAGCTTTGTGTCGCTTAAAATGAGTTCTCCTTCCTGACCTTTAGCTTTGTTTGCCCAGCTGTTAAAAAAGACAAAAAAGTCACTGTCTACTTCATTAGAATAATTGAAGGTTGAAAACTTATCTAGACGCCCAAATTGATATAGATGGTGTACAAATTGCACTAATTGATCTTTAATCGTGCTTTGCTGCACTAATTCATTATCCAAAATGACTTTTAGTGTCTTGAAGAGTTTGCTCTCCGGATCCAGGCAATCTCGAATTTCTTCCTTGCTCAATTTATCGGGAGGTTCTAATGAGGAATTTAACGCTATAATAGAACGATTTTCCATTATTTCCGTGGTACGCCCGAGAAGGGTCAGCCATAATTCATCATCATCAAATTTCTTCTGTTTAGATAGCATTCCGGTAAAGACTGAAAACAATAAATCAGCATTTGGATTAATTTTCCCATCTTTTTTTAAAAAAAGTTTTATTAGGTCCGATATTCCAGATAACTCCTGAGGTAAACCTGCCTGATTTACTAATTTTTCCTGGCCATTAGGTAAGGAGTCCAAGTTAAATTCTTCAGTTTTAAGCGAATCATCTAGTATAAAAGCGTTCAGATCTATTGAACTTAAAACGTAAGCCTTACATTCATTTTTGGGTAAATGAGTTTCTCTAGTTACAACCATAATCCATTGTTCAGGTTTATCCTGTTGATAAAAAACGGATATTCCAGCTGGGAGGCTCTTGGAATCAAGATATGCAGCACGATTGTCTATATATTTAGGCATATTGCCAGAGTCATAGTATGGGTCATTTTCGTCAACGAAAGGTATCTCTCCTGTCATCAATCTTAAATTGCCACTATCTATATCCCCCTGCATATAACGCTTTCTAATTGGATCATTATCGTTAGTTTCAACCTTAGGTAAAAAATGTTCTTCTAGTTTTTCCTTAATGTGGGGTATATGGAAAACTGAGACTCGTCCATACAGATCCATTTCTATTTGTTCATTATTTTCCTTGTTCAGACTGTTCAACATCTCTTCTAAGCCCCATGCAGTGTAAATTTGTGTAATTGAACCCTCAAGATAATAAAACTTGGGCTCACTCTTAGACATAGACATAGAAGAGTTCCTTGATTAAAAATAATCAAAAGTGATCGATTTATAACATCATTATAGAATATATTTCATTAACAATTTATTAAGTACATTGTAGATGACAATCTACATCGAAAATCCACTAGGAGACAATATTACTGTTTCTCTTAAGGATAGATCGGTAATAAATCTTTAATTAAAGAAATCCCGAGGATTGTTTCATCGAAATCTAACATTCAGGCGCTATTAGGTTGGATTAACTAAGCAACGTTGTCATTTCCACGAGGGCAGGAATGACAACGTTTCATACACATCGCTATAACTTAATGAGGTAAAGTTACATGCTCTATTTTTAGTCGGCCTCATTACCCTCATCTGCAGAATTCTCCTCCTCAACCGGCATTTTTATTGCACGCGAAGGAACAACAGTAGAAATTGCATGCTTATAAACCATTTGGGTGATCGAATTTTTCAGCATGACTACATACTGATCAAAAGAGTCCACAATCCCGTGTAGTTTAATTCCGTTTACCAAAAAAATAGATACAGGCACCTTTTCTTTGCGTAATTCATTTAAAAAGGGGTCTTGTAGTAAATGAGTTTTAGACATTGCCCACTCCTTGTTGTTATTGTATTTTTTAAAGGCAAAACATGCATCTGATCAGTTATTCGACATTTTTTGACAAAACTTTAGATTAATTTCATGACAGTTCGATTTTAATCCGTTACTATAGTTTGCAAATTTAACTCTGAATTCGATTAAAAAGGAATTTCGGTGAATTAGGCCGGAAGAGAACAAAGGAGATAACTTTTATTTTGCTGGAGTAACTCCTTTGTATATTGTTCATTACACTTTCTCATCTTCATTAAGGAGGATTAAATGGCATTTACTCGTATAGATTTAACTACGCTAAAAAATCCCTATAAGCACCTCAGCAATGGTGACGCATTGGCAACAAATGCTAAGGAACTCAACGCATTAAGCACTAAAGAACAAATTGCTCTTGCTACTTTGATCATTGCTGAGTGCCCTGAGTCAGAGTTCAAACAATATAGACATCATATAAAATCATTAAGTAACCTAACAAAAGGCGAGGAATCATTTCACTCGGTAATTGTAGAAGCATATCAAGTCAGACAGCGTATCACTTCCTTACTTGATCCACGAAATAAGGCACCCCACTCATTATTTTCACGAGAATTTTATCCTGCTTCCTTCCATCGTTTTAGCTCCCTCGCCGAGCGCGTACTTGAAGGTAATGAATTAGCAATCGCAGAACGATTGGCTTTATGCACCCCTGAAAACGAACGCAGTCAGATCGCTGATAACATCAACACTGCATTTCCCAAGCATATTCTGTTCGAAAAAACTCAAACTGCATTCATGCTTCGTCGAAATATTGAGCGATTGTTATTAGGAGACAATCCAGAGAAATTTTTTACCAGTCGCGATTTCAATAAAGAGACTTGCAAGATGTTTATTAATATGTGCCGCACTTTATTGAAAGACCATGCAGCAACTATTGGAAGTAAATTAGGCTCTCTTGAAGCTGAGGCGCAAGTATCCATTAAACGCCACTTAGAATTGTTGCACACTGAAGTATATGATGAAACCAATCCATTCAAACAGATTGCTGATTCTATAAAAACAAAAGAAAGCCTAGAGCAAAAGAAAAATGAATCTCAAGGCGGACATCCAAATAGTTTATTTAGAAACTCACTAACTCCGCCACAGAATAGAAAAAAACAAACTAAGGAAGAACTTGAATCCAGTAGTGATGCTGATGAAAAAGAACTCTTTGATGAAGAGGAAGAATATGAAAGCACGCAAGATAGTTCTCCTAACTGGCTTTAATTACATCTGCCCTTACAAAGTAAGGGCTCTTTTTTTTGATCCTTAATTTCAAGAGAGGTAAGTTAATGACGCAAGAAAAACTGACTGTCGCATTAGTACAAGAAAAATGGCACGAAAACCCTAAAGAACATCAAGACAAACTGGCATCCGGGATCCATGATGCAGCACAACAAGGAGCTGTTGTCGTTTGTTTGCAAGAACTTACTCTAAGTCCTTATTTTTGTACGCGCTCAGATGTAGATCCTGCCCCTTTCATGGAAGATATCCATACAGGTCCTACCGCCCAATTCGTCAGTAAAATGGCAAAGACTTATAATCTATACATAACCGCTTCTCTCTTTGAAAAAGCAGGTTATAACACTGCTGTGGCATACAATAATAAGGGAGAGCTTTGTGCAATAACCCGGAAGCAACATATCCCCAGCGGTGAAAAATACCATGAAAACTTCTATTTTAAACCCGGGGATTCCAATTACCCTGTTCATCAGATCGCAGGGCATAGCTGGGGATTACCAACCTGTTATGATCAATGGTTTCCCGAGTTGTCTCGGATTTATGGTTTAAAAGGTACCGAAATCTTAGTTTACCCAACCGCTATAGGTGGTGAGCCTACGGCTCCTGAGGTTGATACGCAACCCATGTGGCAAAAAGTTATGGTTGCGCAAGGGATCATGAGTAATACATTTATCATTGCGGCCAATAGAATTGGTTGTGAAGATGGATTGGAATTTTATGGTAGCAGTTTTATAAGCACCCCTATGGGTGAAATCTTGGCGCAAGCCCCTCGCGACAAACCAGCAGTACTCGTTGCAGAATTAGACTTTAGTCAACGTGCATTGTGGGGAAGGCTGTTTCCTTTTGCACAACAACGAGAACCTTCCACCTACCATGAGCTGGTAAAATCACGTTAATCCCTTTGGAATATCTATATTATGAACATCAGTGCACCATCTGAAGAAAATTTATATAACATCAATAACTGGGGTGAGGGATACTTCAGTATTAATGCCAAAGGGAATATTGAAATGAGTAAGGCACCCGGAAAGCCTGGTGTCGAATTACAAGCTATTGTTAATGCGGCGAGTAGAACAGGATTGCATTTACCGCTTCTAATTCGTTGCTCTGATATCTTACATGACCGAGTGCACCGTATTTATGAAGCCTTTTCGCAAGCCATAGAAGAAAATGAATATACGGGTCACTATAAACTGGTTTATCCCATTAAAGTAAACCAAGAGCAAAGTGTTGTTCGCGAATTATTGAAGGCACCGAATCATTCAATAGGACTGGAAGCAGGCTCAAAACCTGAGCTCATGGCGGTTATTGGCATGCTGGGCAATCAGCAAAACAGTACTATAGTCTGTAACGGTTATAAAGACAGTTATTATATTCGTACCGCGTTAATAGCCCAACAAATGGGTCATAAGGTTTTTATTGTTATTGAAAAGATTTCTGAGTTGGATATTATTTTAAAAGAATCCGCCCGCTTGAAAATAAAACCTTCTCTTGGCGTTCGCATCCGCTTAATTACTAAAAGTGCAGGAAAATGGGAACACACGGGCGGTGTCAAATCCAAATTTGGCCTTACCGCAAAACAAGTACTCGAATTAGTGAATCAATTAAAAGCCAACGACATGCTCGATTGTTTGCAACTAATGCATTGTCATTTAGGTTCACAGATTGCCAATATTCATGATATTCGTCACTGCATGCAAGAAGTGTCCCGCTACTATGTCGAGTTACGACAGCTGGATGCTCCAATAGATACTATTGATGTGGGTGGTGGACTTAGCGTGGATTATGAAGGAACGCATTCAAATCAGGGTTGCTCCATGAACTACAGCTTGCGGGAATATGCCACTCATATTCTCCTCGCCCTTCAATATTTATGTCAGGAAGCAAATGTTCCTGAACCTAATATTATTTCAGAGTCTGGAAGAGCATTAACAGCCCATCACGCCGTTTTAATTTCTGATATTAGTGATATAGAAATAATTAATAAGTCTCCCTCGCTACCCAAAATTACCAATGATGATTCTCATGTGATTCGGGATATTTATGATACCTATCATTCCATAACCGCGAGCTCACCTATTGAAATCTATAACTATGCCGAGCACTCATTGAATGAAGCCCATTCTTTGTTTAAGCATGGGGTTATCAGCTTACAGGAAAAGGCTAAAGTAGAGGCATTTTATACCAACATATGCTTGGAACTTAAAACACGCCTCAATGTGGAAAATCCAACTGAAGAAGCTTTATTGGCGAAAATCAATGAAGACATGGCCGTTAAGGTTTTTTGTAATATTTCGTTTTTCCAATCGATTCCAGATGCCTGGGCAATAGGACAAATTTTTCCAATTGCTCCTATTTCACAACTTACTAAAACACCAGTCATGCATAGTGTGTTACAAGATTTAACCTGTGATTCAGATGGCACTATTAAAGAATATCTTGGCAGCTCTTGTGTGAACTCAACACTAATGTTGCCTCCTTATGACAGTAACAATCCCTACTCTCTAGGATTTTTCTTAGTAGGAGCTTACCAGGAAATATTAGGTAATTTACATAATCTATTCGGTGATACTAACTCACTGGATGTCAAACTTTTTGATGATGGACAGTTTGAGTTAAATGATTTGGTTAGTGGGGATACTGTAACCAATGTTTTAAATCTGGCTCATTTTGATACGAAAAAATTGGTTCAATCCTATGAAAAACAGTTAATCCAAGCCGAATTACCTAAAGAAACAACGCTATTATATTTAAATGAATTAAGAAGCATTTTTTCTCAATTAACTTATTTAGATGAAAACATTCGGAGAAGATAAGATGACACCAAAACAAAGTGGATTTTTTATGCCCGCTGAGTGGCATCCACATGAACGCTGCTGGATGGCCTGGCCTTGTCATCTTGAAACTTGGTCTAAGATAGGTCTACAAAAAGCACGCACCGCTTATGCTCGTGTTGCTCAAGCTATTGCTCAATATGAACCAGTGACTATGTTAGTTAACCCTGGAGATGAAGAGTCAGCCCAAAGCTTATGTGGGGATGGAATCACATTATTTAGCCTTCCCATCAATGATTCATGGACAAGGGATACCGGACCTACTTTTTTGTTAAACGAAAAACAACAATTAGCGGGGGTTAATTGGATACACAATGCTTGGGGGGGTAACTATGAAGATTGCGCTCTGGATAATCAAATTGCCGCTGCAATCCTAAAACAAACGCATGCTTTATCCTTTTCAGCACCCCTGGTTATGGAAGGTGGTTCATTCCATGTCGATGGAGAAGGAACGATTTTAACCACTCGTGAATGCCTGCTAAATGAAAATCGCAATCCCCAGCTTAACCAAAAGGAGATTGAAAATTACTTGTATGATTTTCTGGGTTATCAAAAAATTGTTTGGTTAAACAAAGGGTTATTAGGTGATGAAACCGATGGACATGTTGATGAAATTGCCTGTTTCATTGCTCCGGGAAAAGTTTTATGCCTTATTACTAATGACAAAGAAGATCCAAACTATGCTGCTTTACACGAAAATCTTGAAACTCTTAAATCCACAACTGATGCAAAGGGCCGAAAGTTAGAAGTTTATACCGTAGAGCAACCCCCAGCAACTTATCTGGATGGCGAGCGATTAACTTTATCCTATATCAATTTTTATTTAGCGAACAAAGGGATTGTCATGCCAGCTTTTGGTCATGAGTCACAAGATAAGGCAGCTTATCAATTATTTACCCGATTGTATCCCGGTTATCATATTACCCAAATTGATGCACTGGATGTATTTGCCGGTGGTGGGGGAATACATTGCATTACCCAACAGGAACCCAAGAGAACACGTGCTCCTCTTTGAGATATTTCTTACGTTCTGTTGCTCTATCCACGCAATGACAACAACAACCAAAAGACTATACTGTAACTATAAAGGACGACACGGAATTGTCTGACAGGAAGTCAAACTACAGGGACCAGTACATGGGATGTACTCAGCTGCAAGGACGCAGCACACTCTAATGCTTAATATATCTTATTTCTCCGTAAGAAAAAAAGTCTCTCTTCTATCTATTTCTGATTTGAAGAGAGACTGTTTTTATCATACCGTCATCACATTCTCTATCTCTTCATAACTTATATTGTGTCCTGAGACCTTTTCTCCTTAGTCCGTAAACTCACCCAAGTGATGCTAATTAACGTCAGAAGAACCAGCTTCCACATAATTAGAAAATACTTTTTGTTATTTATAATTTACCAAGTCATTAATTAGGTTTTCCAACTCTGGAGTTCCTAATCCTGTCACATAGTCATACCCTTTTTGGGCGGTACAATAATAACCACATTTTCCATTACTTCCAGTGGTAATATCATTAAAGTTATAATGATATTTACCAGGATTTGCTGCAGCATAAAGCACGCTAATAAATTGGGTGCCGTATACTTTAGAATAGAATGAGTTAGTAATCGCTACGATACCTGCCCATTGAGGGGCGCCAGCACTTGTGCCACCGACAACGGCCCAACCTACCCCATCGCTACTTGGAACCGAGTTATACACCGAAAAGCCTGTTTCTGGATCCGCATTATAAGCTACATCAGGAACCCCACGTTTATTAGGGGATTTTGGAATTGGCAATTTTTTTTGATGTGCAGGCCAGGGTTCTACAATACTCACTCCTCCACCACTTCCTGACCATGCCTCTTCTCCTTGATAGTTTCCGTAGTTATCCACAAGTAATGTAGTTCCGCCAACTGCCAGAACATGGGGTGAGGATGCGGGATAAAGGGTGCCTTTTCCACTATCTCCTGAAGAAGCGACAAAGGTCACCTTGGGATTATTAAATATGGGATCATAGGTAGTTTCTTCGCGAAACTCATCTCCGCCCCAACTCATCGATACCACAGTTGCTCCATTTTTAACCGCAACTTGCACGGCTTTAAATAAATTACCGATGGTATCATCTGTTGCCTCCACTAAAATGATTTTAGCTGCAGGTGCCACAGCATGTGCCCACTCCACATCTAAAGCAATTTCTCCAGCCCATCCAGCATCTGTTTTTGGTTTTTTACCCTCTGCATAGATCTTCTTAAAACACCCATTTGCTGTTGTACAGGCAGGTAAACCAAAATGTTTTGAAAAAACTCCTAAATCTGCTTCAATTTTTGGATCGTCATAAGCATCTACAATTGCAATAATTTGCCCCTTACCTTGTGAGCTCACAGAATTAAATCCATAAGCAACACGTACCTGACTTGGTGTTAATCCACTGGGTACAAAATGAGGGGTATTAGGTTTATAATGAATAGGATGATGGACTACCCCTGTCGCGTTGGGTAACGCATAGGCTGGAAGGCTCAATACACCGAATACAGTGGATGTAACTAATAATTTAAACGGCAAACCGTTTAACTTCAATTTCATAATATCTCCTTATATCAACATAATTAAATCCTTCATTGCTTGCGAGCCTAGCAATGTTCTTACTTTGCATTAGGAACACTGGGAATAATTGACTTAATGGCAGGTTACACTTGGGTGCGCTTGCAATGTATCATCTACACATCGGTCGATTAATGCGCAGTTATCCTGTCATAGGAGATATCATTTGTCCAGAATGTTTTTCGTAGGTTGTTAATACTAGTGGCGATGAGGTCTAATGATGATTTACTGGCGTTACTTTAGGTGCCTTTGGATAGAACGAAGCCAGCTCTGAGTTTTCATTTCCCGGGTTAAGGCTGTACCTTAATCCGGGAAATGGTGACCATTCAGTCTATAGAATAAGCACATTGACATTTTATACGTCTATATTTTCAGCTTCTAAAGCATTATTTTCTATAAACTCGCGTCTTGGCTCAACATTGTCTCCCATTAATGTCGTGAAAATAGCATCTGCAGCCACGGCGTCTTCAATACTGACTTGCAGCATCCTACGTACGGAAGGATCCATAGTAGTCTCCCAAAGTTGACTGGGGTTCATCTCTCCAAGACCTTTATAACGTTGAATAGCCTGACCCTTTTTGGCTTCTTCCATAAGCCAATTTAAGGCGTGTTCAAAGTTTTCTACGAGCAGTTCTTTCTCACCTCGTTTAACATACGCTCCTTCCTCTACCAAACTTGCCAATTTAGAGCCTAAATTAACTAATTCTTTATAGTCTTTAGAGTAGAAAAACTCGACATTCATCGGAATATAATTATCCATTCCATGCTGAGTAACAATAATGCGGGGTATAAATTGGCTCGTATCCGCTATAGGGTGTACCTCAACTTGGTACTGCTCTGTTTTACTTCCAAGTTGTTGCAAACTTAAATGCAATTGTTTGCACCAGTTGGCTATTTTTTCTTGTTGAGTGAAATCTTCGCTATGCAGCATGGGCAAATACGCTACTCGTTTCAAGATATCGGTAGGATATCTTCTTTTATAGCGCTTGATAATTTTTTCAGTCCGGCGATATTGTTGCACCAAATCTTCCAATGCCATAGCTGCAATTGCCGGAGCGTCTTTTCCTGGATAGAATGCTGCTCCATCTAAAGCGCTTTGGGTTAAATATTCATACAAAGCTTCGTCATCTTTAACATATTGTTCTTGTTTTCCACGCTTAACTTTATAAAGTGGTGGTTGAGCAATGTAGATGTAACCACGCTCAAGTAATTCCGGTGTTTGCCTATAGAAAAAGGTAAGTAATAAGGTTCTGATGTGTGAACCGTCAACATCGGCGTCGGTCATGATAATAATACGATGGTAACGAACTTTGTCGGGATCATATTCATCGGGTCCGATACCACACCCTAAGGCAGTGATAAGCGTAGCAACCTCTTGTGATGCAAGCATTTTATCAAAGCGGGCTTTTTCAACATTCAAGATTTTACCTTTGAGCGGTAAAATCGCTTGGAACTTTCTATCTCGTCCTTGTTTTGCAGAACCCCCTGCAGAGTCTCCCTCTACTAGATAAAGCTCGGATAAGGCTGGATCTTTTTCTTGGCAATCCGCAAGTTTTCCAGGCAATCCGGCAATATCCAACGCACCTTTACGGCGTGTCATTTCCCGAGCACGTCGCGCGGCCTCTCTTGCTCGCGCCGCATCTATTATTTTGGCGACAATTGCTTTTGCACATGCGGGATTTTCTAAAAGAAAATCATTGAACTTCTCAGCGACACTGGACTCAACCACAGATTTTACTTCGGAAGAGACTAATTTATCTTTTGTTTGTGAAGAAAATTTAGGATCAGGTACTTTAACCGAAAGTACTGCAGTTAATCCTTCACGAGCATCATCTCCTGTTGGGGAAACTTTAGCTTTTTTGGCATATCCCTCAGTTTCAATATAATTGTTTAGGGTTCTTGTTAATGCAGCCCTGAATCCAGCCATATGAGTTCCACCATCACGCTGGGGAATATTGTTTGTAAAACAATAAAGAGTTTCTTGATATGAGTCATTCCACTGCATAGAGAGTTCAACGACAATATTATCTTTTTCAGCGCACATGGAAAACACGGTGGGTATAATGACATTTTTATTTTTATTTAGATGCTCTACGAATGCCTTTATTCCCCCTTCATAATGGAAGGTATCTTGTCGTTGAGATCGTTCATCAAACAAATGAATGCACACACCTGAGTTTAAATAGGATAATTCTCTTAATCGTTTGGCTAAAATATCATAGTGGAATTCAATATTGGAGAACGTTTCTGCGCTTGGTTTAAACCAAATTTGCGTTCCGGTACTGGTTGCATCACCTGTTTCTGCCATTGCCGCTTCTGGAACCCCATGGCGGTAATGTTGTTCATGAATTTTACCATGACGACGCACTGTCAAATGCAACTCTTCCGATAAGGCATTAACTACTGAAACCCCAACACCATGCAACCCCCCTGATACTTTATAGGAGTTATCATCAAACTTCCCTCCGGCGTGAAGTACAGTCATGATGACTTCCGCAGCAGAGCGGCCTTCTTCCTTATGAATGTCAACGGGGATTCCTCGCCCATCATCTTTGACACTAATTGATTCATCCGAATGAATCGTAACGAAGATTTCCTTGCAGTATCCTGCCAGTGCTTCATCTATTGAATTATCAACAACTTCAAAAACCATGTGGTGCAGACCGGTACCATCATCCGTGTCACCGATATACATCCCGGGGCGTTTTCGAACTGCATCTAAACCCTTTAGGACTTTAATATTATTTGAATCGTAACTGGCATCAACGCTCATTAGGTGGTCCTCTTACCCTATTTGGTGGTGTTCTGAATCCCTTATCATAGCATATTTTACGCTTCGTTTATATGTCATTCAGGAACTTTACATATAATCTAGATGAGGTGAATTAGTAGACAATAATAGATAAAATTCGAATTTTGATTAGATTATTTCACTAATGCATTAAGACTTTTGCTTTGTTTCACGTGGAACATTTATTTTGGATTTAATACGCCTTCATTGATTTGATACGTTAAATGTTCTTGATCCGAAACTTCCGAAATAAGTTCTGTTGGAAATATAGTAGAAGTTATTACATATTGACCCGCGCGTTGAGCTAGATATTCCATAAGTTTCTTTTGATGGGTTTCGTCCAATTCAGCGGGGAGGTCATCAATTAAATACAAGCAATTTTGGTGCAAAAGATTGGCTTGCGCTAATCGTAAAGCAATAAGAATAATTTTTTGTTGTCCGCGAGATAAAACGTGCTTAGCCTTATTTTGATTAACTTCAATGAATATATCCGCTTGATGTGCACCGAATTGGGTGTAGGTCTTTAGCTTATCAGAAGCAAAACTCTCTAATAATATTTGTTCCAATTCTTTGCCAGAGTTTTTTTTGTCCCAACCTTTATAGTAGCTTATAGTGCAGTCAAATTGACATAGTCTATTCAGAACAGTGATAAACTCCTGTTTCCATTGCGTAAAATATTCCTCACGTAGAGCATGTAATTGTGTGGCTATTTGACTAAGTTGTTTATCCCAGGGGATAAAATGCGCTAAAGGGGCATGTTGTTTCAACAGGGCATTCCGTTGCTTTAATACTCTTTTATATTCTTTCCATAAAGATAGATAGTTATGTTTCACGTGAAACAAACCCCAATCCAACAAACTTCGTCGTATTGAAGGACCAGCATCGATAATTTGAAAAAGATCAGAATAAAAAATCTGACAAGGTAAAGCGTAGGCCAATTGGCTGGTAGTAGAGCAAAATTGTTTATTTAACTTAATTTGAGTGGGTTCCGAATAGGATTTTTGAATACTAATAGTTTGTTGCTCTTGTCCTCGAGCGAAAACAGTTAAAGAGGATTGTTCATATGAAATAATGGGTGAGATTTCCCGTGAACGAAATGAATGGCCACAGCTTAGGAGGTAAAGTCCTTCAAGGATAGAAGTTTTTCCACTTCCATTTGGCCCATATATAAAATTAAATCTGGGACTTAAGCCCAGATTTATTGATAAAAGGTTTCGTAAATAGTGAATTTTTAATTCAGAAAGGATCATATTTTCATGGGCATTATAATATATTGGTAATTATCATCATCTAATGACTCAATTAAAATGCTGCTGTCTGTATTTGATAAAGACAGACGGATTTGTCCATCCCCAAAATGTGAGAGCACATCGAGCAAATAAGTAGCATTCAAACCAATTTTTAATTCATCACCCTGTGTTTCCGCGATTAAAGATTCAACCGCTTCCTCTTGTTCATTATTATTAGCAATTAAAGTTAACATGCCAGGTTGCAAATGAAGCATAACTGCTTTTGATTTTTCATGAGCCAAAATAACAATACGTGACAAAGAACGTTTAAAAATAGAACAGTCGATAATAATCTGCTTATCCTGATTTTTAGGAATCGCTTTAGTATACGGAGGGAAACGCGCTTCAATCAGTTTAGATAAGAATATAAATTGACGTGATACTAATTTAAAATGTGATTTTCCGGCAGCCAGTAATATCTCATCATCTTCAATACTATTGAGAAGACGGAGCAACTCCTGGATTCCCTTTTTAGGTAATAAAAGTTTCTTTTCACTGGTATTAGAACATTGATGACGACAAATCGCCATCCGATGCCCATCTGTAGCAACAGCAGAAATTAGATTCGGTTCAAAATCAAGAAATAAGCCATTAAGAAAGACACGTACATCTTGTTGGGCCATAGCAAAATGCGTGGATTGCAATAACTTTAATAAAACCAAACGGGGAATAGTTAATTCAACCTCGTTACATTCATCTTCGCTTAAAGGATAACCATCAGCCGGTAACGTAGTTAATTTAAATGAACTCCGACCTTGTTTGATGGTTAAAAGAGCATTATCAACAATTACTTTAGGGCTGGGCTCATCATCTAAAGAGCGAATGATGTCGATAAATTTTTTCGCAGGTACAGTGATAGTCCCTACCTGTTGGCCCGATTCACAAGGTACTTGGGCAGCAATTTCAATTTCAAGATCCGTAGCAGTTATATGTAACGTATCTTCGGATAATTTAAGATAAAAATTCGATAAAATAGCTAAAGACTGCTTTTTATCAACCGCGCCAGCAACGGTAAGTAACGGAGAAAGTAAATCCTCTTTTTTAATAGCGAATTCAAACAAGATAGAACTCCATTTAACACTTAATAATAATAAAATAATTGCTTCATCGCTCTAATAAAAATCTGAATAAAGATTCTCAGGAGAAGCGGAACCAGGTATTTTAAAAGACCTGGATAAATTTTTTAATCAAGCGTTCTACTAGATTTTCGCAAAACACCATGATGTTGAGCAGTTTTCCTAATTGACTAAGAAGACAAAATACGCATTAAATTTTTATAATCTTCTGCAAAATCACTGTCATCCTGAACCAATTCCTTAACTTTCCTGCACGCATGGATAACTGTTGTATGATCACGGCCACCAAAATGATCGCCAATTTCAGGCAAGCTATGATTGGTTAATTCTTTACTTAAAGCCATCGCCATTTGTCTAGGGCGAGCAATGGAACGACTGCGGCGCTTTGATAAAATATCAGCCACTTTGACCTTATAATACTCAGCGACCGTTTTTTGGATATTTTCGATGGTAACGAGCTTATCCTGTAGAGCCAAAAGATCACGCAACGCTTCATGAACAAACTCAATAGTAATAGGCTTCCCAGTAAAGTGAGCATTGGCAATAACTCTGCGTAATGCTCCCTCGAGCTCCCTAACATTGGAACGAATACGCTTTGCAATAAAAAAAGCAACTTCATAAGGTAATTCGATGTTCGACTGTTCCGCTTTGCTAATTAAAATAGCAACACGTGTTTCAAGCTCAGGTGGCTCAACCGCAACCGTTAACCCCCAGCCAAAACGTGACTTCAAACGTTCTTCCATTCCTTCAATTTCTTTAGGATATCGGTCACTGGTTAAAATAATTTGTTGTTGTCCTTCCAATAACGCATTGAAGGTATGAAAAAATTCTTCTTGAGATCGATCTTTACCGGCAAAAAACTGTATATCATCGATAAGTAAAGCATTAAGAGAGCGATAAAAACGTTTAAATTCATTGATAGAATTGGTCTGGATTGCCTTAACCATATCCGCAACAAAACGTTCAGAATGTAAATAAAGGATTTTTGCATCCGGATTATTTTTTAATATGGCATTACCAATAGCATGCATCAGATGGGTTTTCCCTAAACCCACACCGCCATAAATAAATAGTGGATTATAGGCATCGCCGGGTCGTTCAGCGACCTGCATTGATGCTGCACGAGCAAGTTGGTTGGAATTACCCTCAACAAAACTTTCAAAGACAAATTTTTTGTTTAAATGACTACTCTTATAATCGACAGCTTTCTTAGGTACCGTCTTAAGTGAGGGGGAACTGACTGAAGTAGATACATTGGCATCGGATGAAAAAGATCCAACAGAACTAGAGGATCCTGAATCTGACTCAGTACTCGAAGTTTTGGTGCCAATTTCAATAGAAATCGATTTAATCTCATCACCACAAAATTGTTTTATTAGCTCTTCAATTCGTGCAAAAAAATGCTTTTTTACCCAATCTACAACAAATCGATTAGGTGCAAATAAAACGAAACGTTGCTCATCTGTGTGAGCCTGTAAAGGACGCAACCAGGTATTAAATTGTTGAGCAGAATACTCATCTTGCAAGAGACCTAAACATTTTTGCCAAACAGATGCTGACAC